>JAWVGK010000118.1:0-15754 GCA_033855155.1 Solirubrobacteraceae bacterium
CGGCGCAGGCGCGCGCTCGGCGGCGCGTGCAGTGGGTCGCGGCGGCGCTGCTGATCGGCGTGCTGCTCGCGGGGACGGCCGCGGTCGTCGCGCTCCACGAGAGCGCCACGGCCAACCACCAGCGGCGTCTGGCGGAGGCACGATCGCTCGTCGCGGCGTCGACGCAGCAGCTCGGCACCGACCCCGAGCTCAGCCTCGTGCTGGCCGGCGAGGCGGCGAAGCGCGCTCGCACGCCGGAGGTGCGCGATGCCCTGCGAGCGGCGCTGCAGTCGCCGATACGGCTGACGCTGCGCGGTCACCGCGGTTCGATCGACGGCCTCGTCGTCAGCGCCGACGGCCGCCCTGCGCTGACGAGCTCCGACCAGGAGCCGACGCGCGTGTGGGACCTGCGGACGGGCACGGGCGGGGTGCTGGGCGGCCTCGCGGGACGCGGGAGCTTCAGTCCGGATGGCAAGCTCGTCGTCGGCGCCACGCGACGGAGCGCGTTGCGCATCTGGGACGCGAGCACCCTGCGCGCGGTCGGGGCACCGTTCCCGGCGTTGCACAAGCAGGTCCCGGCGGCCGCATTCAGCCCGGATGGGCGGCGGATCCTGAGCTGGAGCAGCGACCACGGCGTGATGCTGTGGGACGTCCGGACACGGCGCCGACTGCACCTCCTCGGAGATGCCCCGGGGCCCATGCCACGCGCGACGGTCGAGCCGGTGCAGATCGATGCCGCGTTCGGTCGCGACGGGCGGCTCGTCGCGACGGTCGCCGACGGTCGAGGGCTGGAGGTCTGGGACGCCGCGTCGGGCAGGCGGCTGTGGCGCCACGACGGCTGGTACTCGGGCGTCGAGTTCGACGCCGCCGGCCGGCGGCTGCTGACGAGCGACTACACCGCGGGCACGCCCAATCCTCCCGTCGCCCGGCTGTGGTCGGTCGCCGGTCGTCGCCAGGTCGCCAGCTTCTCGCCGCGGCACGGCGCCGACGTCGCGGCGTTCGCCGGTGACGACGGGCACGTGCTCGTGGACGACCGGCTGTGGGATCCCGCGACCGGCGACGCCATCCGCCTCGGCTCGGGTCCGTACTTCATCGACGAGCGCCCGCGCAGTCAGGCCGCGAGCGCCGACGGGATGATCGTCGTCAGCGCCGGCATCGGCCGCGCGGAAGTCTCGGATGGCGACACCGGACGGCGCCTGGGCACGCTCGACGCCGGGACCAGCTCGGTGACCGCCACGGGCCTGGCGGCTGACGGGCGCACGATCCTCACCGGGCACGCGAACGGCACCGTCGAGGTCTGGGATCGGCGCGTCGTGCGCCTGCGCCCCGCCGGGAAGCTCGTCTCGGCCGTCGCCGTCAGCCCCGACGGGCGGCGCATCGCCGGACTCACGCGGAGCTACCGCGTCGTGGTGTGGGACGCCGCGACCGGCCGCATCCGGTTGCGATCGCGGCATGTCGTGCTGCGCTGCGGGGAGACGGACCTCTGCGGGCCCTCGATCCAGTTCAGCGCCGACGGACGCCGGCTGCACGTCGTCGTCGGCGGGGTCGCGGTGGTGCTCGACCCCGCCACCGGCGTGACGATCGGCAAGCCGATCGCTACCGGCGCCCAGCACGTCGCGTTCAGCCGCGACGGGCGACGTGTCGCCTATTCCGACGACGGGGAAGCCGTGCGCGTGGCGGACGCGGCCACCGGCGCCACCGTCTCCCGCGTTCCGGTGACGAACGGCGGTGTCGGTGGACTCGCCCTGGCGACGGACGGTGGTCTCGGTGGATACACCCTGTCGACGGACGGCGAGATCCTGGCGATCAACGACGGGCCCGATGGCCTGTCGCTGTGGAGCACCGCGAGCCGCAAGCGGCTCGGGCGGCTGGCCGGGGACGTCTCCGTCCTCGACCAGTACGGATCCGTCGCGCTCTCCCGTGACGGCACCCGCGCAGCCGCCGCGCGCACCGATGGCACCACGTCGATCGTCAGGACCGACGGCGGGCGCGAGCTCCTGCGGCTCGCAGGGCACCGCGGCCCGGTCCTCGAAACGGACTTCAGCCCCGATGGGCGCTTCGTCGTGACGTCCGGCAGCGACGGGACGACGCGCGTCTTCGACGCCGCCGACGGTCGGACGGTCGCGACGTTCGGGTCCGCGGGGGCGGTGGCGATGACCTCCGACGACAGGCGCGTCGTCGTCGTCGGCGAGCGTGGGCTGCCGCTCGTCTACCCGTGCGAGGCTTGCGCGACCTGGCCCGAGCTCGCCAAGCGTGTCGCGGCGCGCACGCACCGCGCGCTCAGCGCGGCCGAGCGTGCCCGCTTCCTCGGCGGGTAGCTCTGCCCCGCCTCAGCCCAGCCACAGCGACAGCGACAGCAACCCCCACAGCTGGCGGCTGAGGTCCGCCTCGCGCGCGACGTGCGAGTCGAGCACGGCCGTCACCGCGCGTGGGTCGAACAGGCCCTGGCGGCGCGTGCGCTCGGGCGCCAGGACCTCGCGCGCGAACGGCTGCAGCGGCCCGCGCAGCCAGGCCGCGGCGGGGATCGAGAAGCCGCGCTTGCGCCCGCGCGCGATCGCTCGCGGCACGAGCGGCTCGGCGGCGCGGCGCAGGACGCGCTTCTTCGCGCGCCCGCGGACCTTCGCCGAGGTCGGCAGCGCGAAGGCGAGCTCGGCGACGTGCGGGTCGAGGAACGGCACCCGCAGCTCGAGCGAGTGGGCCATGCTCATGCGGTCGGTCTTCACGAGCAGGTCGTCGACGAGGTACACGCCGAGGTCGACGTCCTGCAGGCGCGCGAGCGGCTCCGCGCCGGCGGTCTCGGAGTAGCGCGCGCGCAGCACGTCGAGCGGGTCGGCGGGCGCGCCCGCGCGCGCGGTTCCGACGCCGCTCGCGCGTCGGCCGGCGCTCGCGCTCCCGCTCCCGTACGCGGGCGCGCCCTCGCGCGCGCCCTCGCGCAGGGCCGCGCGCGCGTCGGCCGAGAAGATCTCCTTCCACGCGTGGTGGCGCTCGAGCGCCGGCAGGTGCGCGCCGGCGACGAAGCGCTTGGCCTTGTAGTCGAGGCTCACGCGCCGCGACGAGCTCGGCAGCCGCACGACGACCGGCTCGAGCACGCGCGCGGCGCGGCCGACGCGCGCCGCCAGCAGGTCGGCGACGTACGTCTCGTAGCCGCCGAACAGCTCGTCGCCGCCCTCGCCGGAGATCGCGACCTTGACGTGCTCGCTCGCCAGCCGCGAGACGAGGTACGTCGGCAGCGCCGACGAGTCGCCCGACGGCTCGTCGAAGGCGGCGGCGATCTGCGGCAGCAGCTCCGCGGCGTCGGGCCGCAGGACGAGCTCGTGGTGCTCAGTGCCGTAGCGATCGGCGACCATCCGCGCCTGCGCGAGCTCGTCGAACGAGCGCTCCTCGAAGCCGATCGAGAACGTCCGCACGCGCTCGCCCGACTCGCGCGCCGCCAGAGCCGTCAGCAGCGACGAGTCGACGCCGCCCGACAGCAGCACCCCGACCGGCACGTCGCTCACGAGGTGCGCGCGGACGGAGTCCGCCAGGCGCTCGCGCAGCTCGGCGGCGAGCACCTCCAGCGGCTCGCGGCGCACGTCGCCGGCGGCGACCGGGCCGGGCCGCGCCCAGCGCTCGATCCGCGGCGCGGCCCCGCGCTCCCAGACGAGCAGGTGCCCGGCGGGCAGCTTGCGCGCCGCTCGGTAGATCGTCAACGGTGCGGGGATCGAGTTGAACGCGAGGTACGCCTCGATCGCGTCGAGGTCGAGCTCGCGCGAGAACCCCGGCGCGCACGCCAGCGCCCGCAGCTCGGAGGCGAACGACAGCACCCCGCCGCACGTCGACCAGAACAGCGGCTTGATCCCGAACGCGTCGCGCGCGAGCACCAGGCGCGAGCGCGGCGCGTCCCAGATCGCGACGGCGAACATCCCGCGCAGGCGCGCCGTGAAGCCCGTGCCCTCCTGCTCGTAGAGGTGGGCGAGGACCTCGGTGTCGCTGCGCGTGCGAAACACGTGCCCCTGCGCGACGAGCTCCTCGCGCAGCTGCGGCGCGTTGTAGATCTCGCCGTTCTGCACGACGATCACGGCGCCGTCCTCGGAGGCGATCGGCTGGTCGCCGCCCTCGACGTCGACGATCGCCAGGCGCCGCGCGGCCAGCCCGATCGGGCCGTCGATGTGCTCGCCGTGGCTGTCGGGGCCGCGGTGCACGAGCGTCGCGCTCATCGCCGCCAGCGCGCGCGCGTCTACGCCGCCGGCGCCGTCCAGGCGCGCCAGCCCGCAGATCCCGCACATCAGTGGTCGTGGCTCCAATGCGCGTGCACGACGAGCCACGCGGTCTGCGCCAGCACGCGCACGTAGAGGCTCAGCGAGCGGTCGGCGACGTACTCGAAGTCGTGCGCGAGCTTCTCCGCCCACGACATCTCGCGCGTCAGGCGCAGCTGCGCGAAGCCCGTCAGGCCCGGCGGCACGACGAGGCGCTGCCAGTACTGCGGGATCTGGAGGCACAGCTCGGCGAACAGCACCGGGCGGATCGGCCGCGGGCCGACGAAGCTCATGTCCCCGCGCAGGATGTTCACGAGCTGGGGCAGCTCGTCGAGCTTGTACGCGCGCAGCGCCCGGCCGACGCGCGTGACCTCCGTCGCCGTGCGGCGCGTGAGCTCCGGACCGAGGTAGGCGCCGAGGCGCACCTCGGCGTCCGGCGTCAGCGTGCGGAACTTGTACATCGTGAAGATCCGCCCGCCCTGGCCGACGCGCGCGCCGCGATAGAGCACGGGGCGGCCGGTCAACCGAACCGCGGCCGCCGCGAGCGCCATCAGCGGCGCGGTGATCGTCAGCAGCAGCCCCGCGAGCACGCGATCCAGCGCCTTGAGCACGGGATCGACCGGCCGCGGCTCGAACGCGTGTGCCATCTCGCGGTAGCGCTGGACGAGCGTGTCCTCGAGCAGCGCCTCGGCTGGCCGCAGCGGAGCGGTCACGACACCGTTCCGAGGACGAGGTCGGCCAGCAGCTGCGGGTCGCGCCGCGTCACGACGCGCTGCTCGCGGTGGTGGCGCAGCTCGATCGCGCGCGGGTCGGTCAGCGGGCGCAGGCGCCCCTCGCCGATCAGCCACTCGTCGACGCCGCCGAGGCGCCCGCCGTAGGTCGTGTAGACCGGCGTGCCGAGCGCGGCGGCCTCGCGGTTCATCGTCCCGCCGGCGGACACGACGAGGTCCGCGAGCGCGATCAGCGACTGCGCGTCGATCGCGCGCGGCGGCACGATCACCGACGGCAGCATCCGCGCGAGCACCTGCTCGCGCTGGGCCTGCGTCCGCGGCACGACGACCGCGTGCACGTCCTCGCGGCGGCCGAGCAGCTCGAGCACCTTCGGAAACAGCGGGTTCGAGCGGCGGTGATACAGCGACACGTCGGGCGGCGGGCGCACGACGACGAGCACGCGCTCGGGATCGACGCCCAGCGCGGCCGGCACGCCGCGGTCCGCCTCGAAGTCCGCGAGGTAGTACTCCTCCTTCAGGCCCGGGTACTGCACGAGCTTCGCGCCCGTGACACCGTACGGGCGCAGGCGCGCGAGCGGGATCGACTCAGGCACCATCACGCGCGTCGCCAGCCGGCAGCCGATGTGGTGCTGCTGGACGGCGAACTCGTAGTCGAAGGTGTTCAGCGCGGGGATGCCGAGCGAGCGCGCGGCGAGCGCGAGGTCGTTGGAGCCGTGCGCGACAGCGAGGTCGAAGCCGCCGCGGCGGCCGATGCGGCGCATCCGCGCCGTGCGGCTGAGCAGGGCGGCGAGCTTGCGCACGCGCGACGCGCCGCCGTGGCGGCCGAGCACGACGTGCTCGATGCCCAGGCGCTCGAGCAGCTCGACCGTCTGGGCGTACTCGCGCGCGGTCACGACGACCTCGTGGCCGGCCGCCCGCACGCGCTCGATCACCGGCCGCAGGACGAGCGGATGGGCCGGCGCGGTCATGTCGAACCACAGGCGCATCGGCGGCGCAGCGTACCGCTCGACCCCCGCGGCCCGGCGGCGCGGCGTACCGCTCGAACCTCGCAGCCCGGCGGCGCCGCGTACAGCTCGAACCCCGCAGCCCGGCGGCGCAGCGTACCGCTCGAACCTCGCAGCCCGGCGGCGCGGCGTACCGCTCGAACCCCGCAGCCCGGCGGCGACCGCGCCGATCGCAGCCTGGCGCGAAAGCCGCCACGCGAACGGCGTGGCGCGCGGTGAGCCGCCGCGGCAGTGGGTATCCCGCCCCGGCGATGACCCGTGTGGCGGCGATAGGAGCGGGGGCGGTGGCGGCGATCGTGCTGCTGCTCGTGATCGTCGTGCTGGTCGTCGACGGCTCGAGCAAGGACACGATCGCCGACGGCGTGCGGATCGGCACGCTCGACGTCGGCGGTCTCGATCGCGGCGCGGCCCGGACGCTCGTGCAGCGTCGCCTGGCGAACAGCACGGGCGAGCGCGTCGTGGCGACCTTCGGCGAGCGGCGCTTCGTCCTGCGCCCGCAGATCGCGTCCGCGCGCATCGATGCGGACGCGAGCGTCGACGCCGCGCTGCGCCGCAGCCGCCGGGGCAACCCGTTCAGCCGCGTGTTTGGCGCCAACGACGCGTCCGGCAGCGTCGCGCCGCAAATCGCGTACTCGCGCGGCGACGTGCAGGCGTGGGTCGGGCGGGTCGCCAAGCGCATCGATCGCCCGGCGCGCGACGCCGACATCGACTGGCACGACGGCAAGCTCGTGCGCACGCGCGCGCGCAACGGCCTCGACGTGCGCCGGCCGCAGTTCATGGCGGCGCTCGTCCGCGCGATGGGGTCGACGACGCGCACCGTGAAGGTGCCCGTGCGCGTCACCGAGCGCCCGAACCGGACGTTCGCGGACTTCGCCAAGCGCTATCCGACGGTGCTCGCCGTCGACCGCGACGCGAAGGTCCTGCGCCTGTACAAGAACCTCAAGCTCGCCGAGCACTACCGGATCGCCGTCGGCAGGGCGGGGCTGGAGACCGCCGCCGGGCGCTACAAGATCGTCGAGAAGATCGTCGACCCGCCGTGGCACGTGCCCAACAGCTCGTGGGCGGGCGCGCTCGCCGGCCGCACGATCCCGCCCGGCGATCCGCAGAACCCGCTCGAGGCGCGCTGGATGGGCTTCCACGACGGGCAGGGCATCCACGGCACCACCGACGTCAACTCGCTCGGCACGGCAGCGTCGCACGGCTGCATCCGGATGGCCGTGCGCGACGTCAAGCGGCTGTACCGCGAGGTCAAGATCGGAACCCCGCTGTTCCTGCAGTAGCCGCGGGCGTCTCGAGCTCCGCCGGCGCCGCTGTCGCGCATCCCGAGGGCTCATGGACCGGCGCCCGGACCGCTTCGCGATCGCCTCGGCCGGCGGCTACCGCCGCATCGTGATCGTGCGGCGCGCGCTCGCGCGGTTGGCGGCCGCGTCGATCGCGACGACCGTCACCCGCGTCGGGATCCTCGAACGCGAGCGCAGCGCGGTCCGGACCGCGCGCAGGGCGCGGGCGGACAGCCTGAGGCGCAGCGTGCGGGCGACGCCCCGGCGCAGCACGAGCTTCGCGCTCTTCAGCCGGACGCCCGCGATCGTCGCCGCGGCGCTCGCCGTGCAGGCCTCCTTCGGGCACGTCGCGAGCACCGCGACCTCGCGCCGGCGCAGCGGACGCTGCACCGCGGCACCGCGCAGGCGCAGCGCGGGCGCCGTCGCGTCGTACCACGGCGGCGTGGAGCTCGTCGTCGCCTTCCAGGTCAGCACGTCGCTCCTGCAGAAGCTCAGCGGGCCGGTCAGCTGCGTCGTCTGCAGCGTGCCGCCGGCGTCTCGTCCGGGCGAGAACGAGCCGGTGATCCGCGAGAACGAGCTGCCGTAGCTGAAGCGGCGGTCGACGATCGGCGTCGGCAGCTCCATGCGCTCGACCTTCCAGCCGATCCTGCACGTGTCGCCCGGGACGTCGAGCGCGTGGAACCACGCCACGCCCGAGAAGTCCTTGGTCAACGTCATGCAGACCGCGCCGCCGCCGGAGTGCGTGCCGCTGTAGCTCGGGCTGTAGCGGTCGAGCTCGAACGGGCACGTGGGCGTCGGTGGAGGCGGCGCGTCGGGCGGTCCCGACGGCGGATCCTGCGCGGAGACGTCGAGGACGAAGTCGTCGTATCCCGTGACGGCGATGTAGTACGTCGTGCCGGCGATCGTCGGGAAGATCATGATCGAGCGATAGCCGCAGGCCCCGCCCTCCCTGCCGACCTCCGTCAGCTGGCCGACGGCCGTGCCGGTGTAGACCGCGACCGTCGCCGAGGACCCGGCGTTGCACGTGCTGACCGAGACGACGTCCGCGGTGCTCGCCGCCAGGCGGTACCAGACGGAATGGTCGCTGGGTGCGATCCCGGGCCGTGGCTCGCCGGGCTGCAGCGTCGCGTCGACCGTCGTCGCCGTGACGTGCGCCGGCCGCCCGACCGGCTGGGCGTGCTCGAAGTCGTCGTTCGCCGGCGCGTGCGGCCGCTCGACGTTCAGCACGACGTCGCCGCTCGCTTCGGCGTAGGAGACGAGGCGCACGTAGTACGTCGTCGCGGCGGTGGCGGTGAAGTAGAAGCGGTGGCCCCCGCTGCAGCCGCTGCCCGTGTGCGGCACCTCGGTCAGGGCGCCGACGGCGGTGCCCGTGTAGATCGCGAGCTCCGCGAACCGCGCGCTCGAGCACGAGTCGACGCGCACGGACTCCGTGACGGTCGGCGTCAGGCGATACCAGACCGAGCGCGTCAGCAGCGCGCTGCTCGGCGCCGGCTCGCCCGTCTGGAGCGTCGCGTCGGCGGTCGTGCCGGTGACGCGGTCGCCGACGTGGACGACCTGCGCGCCGGCGAGGTCGTCGTTGTCCGGCGCGGCGGCCCGCGCGAGCGCCGGCGCGTACGCGAGCGCGGCGGCGACGACGCACAGGCCGAGCCACATGCTGCGCAGCGTCATCCTCGAGCACCTGCGGTGCGACAACGCTGCCGGGATCATCCGTGAGCTCCCTTTCGTATCGGCCCTGTGCGTCTCCAAACGCCGGCCGGACGGCGAGGTTTCGGCGCTGCCCGGGGGTGTGTGTCGCATGCCACACCGCAGCCGGTCGGACGCTGCGCGCTGGTACCGTCACGCGATGACCGCGACCGAGTTCCTGCAGGCCTTCGCCGCCGAGGTCGGCGCAGCCGCGCCGACCGCGGAGGAGACCGACGCGCTGCTCGAGCTCGCGACGATCGCGGCGCATGCGTCCGAGCGCCTGGCGGCGCCGCTGACGTGCTGGATCGGTGGCGCGAGCGGCCTGCCGGCGTCCGAGCTGCTCGCCGCCGCGCGCCGGATCGCGCCGGGAGTGCGGTAGGTGGCCGTCTCGATCCACGAGGCGCGCGACGCCGTGCTCCAGCACGTCGCGGTGCTCGGCGCCGAGGACGTCTCGCTCGACGACGCGCTCGGCCGCGCGCTCGCCGACGACGCGACCGCGCCCGACCACGTCCCCCCGTTCGACGCATCGGCGATGGACGGCTACGCGATCGTCGCCGCCGACACCGCCTCCGGCGCGGCGCGCCTGCGGCTCGTCGGCGAGGCGAAGGCCGGCACTGCCGCCGGCGTGACCGTCGAGCCGGGCACCGCGGTGCGCATCTCGACCGGCGCGCCCGTGCCCGAGGGCGCCGACGCGATCGTCCACCAGGAGCTCACGACGACCGACGGCCCGGACGCGATCGTGGTCGACGGCGCCATCCGCCGCGGCCTGCACGTGCGCCCCGCGGGCGAGGACATCCGCGCCGGCGAGCTCGTCATCCACGCCGGCTCACTGCTCGGGCCGTCCGAGCTCGGCGTGCTGGCGTCGCTGAACATCCCGCGCCCGAACGTCGTGCGCCGGCCGCGCGTCGCGCTCGCGGGCACGGGCGACGAGCTGACCGACCCCGGCAAGCCGCTGCCGCCGGGCGGCATCCGCGACTCCAACGGCCCGGCGCTCGGCGGCGCCGTGCACCGCGCCGGCGGCGAGCTCGTCGCCCGCGTGCGCGTCGGCGACGACCTCGAGGCGACCGTCGCCGTCCTGCGTGCGGCGCTGCGCGACGTCGACATGCTCATCACGACCGGCGGCGTGTCCGTCGGGCCGCACGACCACGTCCGTCCGGCGCTCAAGCGCCTCGGCTTTCGCGAGGTCTTCGCGGGCGTGAAGCTCAAGCCCGGCCGCCCGACGACGTTCGCCGTCAACGACGAGGGCACGCTCGTCTTCGCGCTGCCGGGCAACCCCGTCTCGGCGCTGATGGCGTTTCGCCTGTTCGTCGTGCCGGCGCTCGACGCGATGCTCGGCCGCCAGCGCGTCGTGCACCCGACGATGGCGACCGCCGACGAGGAGCTGCCCGGCTCGCGCGGGCGCACGACGATCGTGCGCTGCCGCTCGTCGCTGCAGGACGACGGCTGGCACGTGCGCCCGACGCGCTCGCAGGACTCCCACATCCTCACGTCGATGCTCGGCATCGACGCGCTCGCGCTCGTCCCCGGCGACCGCGACGCGATCTGCGCGGGCGAGCCCGTCGAGATCGAGTTCGTCGGCTGAGCACGCGGGTCCGCCGCGCCGGCCCGGCGGTCGGTCCCGCACCACAGCGCCTCACTCCGCCAGGGCGACCTCGACGACGAGCGGTCGATGATCGGAGCCCGGCTGCGCGGGCACGCTCGCTCCCAGGACCTGCAGCGCCGGTGGGACGAGCACGTAGTCGATGCGCGCCGTCGGCTTGGACGCCGGGAACGTGAAGCCGTCGCCGGCGCCGGCGACGTCCCACGCGTCGCGGAAGCGCTCGAACAGCGGCGCGAGCTCCGGGGCGGTCGGCCGAGCGTTGAGGTCGCCCAGCAGCGCGTGCGGGACCGATGCCCGGCCGGCCGCGTCGAGGATCGTCTGGACCTGAAGTCGCCGCTCGGCGGCGCTGACGCCGAGATGCGCGTTGTGCAGTCGAAACGGCCGGCCGTCGAGGTCGACGTCGAGCACGAGCAGCCCGCGCTGCTCGTCCCCCGGGCTCGCGCGCGGCAGCGCGATGTTCTCATGGGCCAGCAGCGGCCACGGGCTGAGGATCGCGGTGCCGTACTGGCGCCGTGGCGCGCCCGGCTTCGGCGGGTCGCGGTCGAGGTTGGCGCCGAACACCGCCCGCATCTGCAGCAGCTGCTCGAGCTCGGCGGCCTGGTCGCGGAAGTCGCTGTCGGCGGACCAGTGCCGGCCGACCTCCTGGAGCGCCACCAGGTCGGGGTTCTGCGCGCGGATGACGTCGGCGATCCGCGCGAGGTCGAGCACGCCCTCGACGTCCCGACCCTGGCGGATGTTGTAGCTCATCAGGGTCAGCACGTTCTTCACCGGTCATGCCTCGTTGGCTCGCGACGATCAGGACGCCGGCGGGCCCTGCAGCGTCGCGCGGAGGTCGTCCATCAGCTCCTGGACGCGTCCGCGCCACGCGTCGTGGGCGGCGCGCAGGGCGGCGACGTCGCCGTCGCAGAAGGGGCAGCGCGTCTCGGTGTCGCGGACGAAGTTGTTGCAGCCGTGGCAGAAGTCCAGCTCGATCGGCACGATCGGCCGCGGTGCGGGGCGCCGTGCCGGTGCGACCTCGGTCTCCGGCCGTGCGGGCAGCGGCGAGCCGTCGAGCGCCTCCTCGACGATCTCGAAGCGGCCGATCGCGAACGAGCCCGGCCCGGCCTCCTGCACCTTCACCACCCGCTCGCGGCGGCCGTCGGCGGCGAGCGTCAGCGCGCGGTGGTGGCAGTACGGGTTGTTGCCCGGCCGCCCGAGCAGCGAGTGCGACGTCCACGTGCAACCGCCGCGGCAGACGTCGGCGTAGTAGCACGTCGCGCAGAAGCCCCAGAGGTCGTCGGCGGGGCGCAGCGCGCCGCCGTCCGCCGCGGCCAGCCAGATCTGCTCGAGCGTCGTGTCGCGGATGTTGCCGCCCGCGTACCCGACCGTCGGCAACGAGGGGCAGCCCTTGACGGTGCCGTCCGCCTCCAGGCCGATGACGGTCTGGCCCGCCGAGCAGCCCGCGTAGTGGCTGCGCTCGGCGCCCGCGCCGCGCCACAGATGCTCGTAGGGACCGAAGTAGCCGATGTTGTTGCCGGGCTGCACGACGATCCCGTGAGCCGCCGCGCGGGCGTGCAGTTCGGCGAGCGCCGGCATGACCTCGAGCAGCTCGTAGGGCTGCAGCAGCAGCTCCGGGTGGTCGGCGGCGTTGCCCATCGCGACCGTCAGCTGCAGCTGCCACTGCCCGATCCCGACCTCGACGAGGTGGTCCAGCAGGGCGGGCAGGTCGCCGACCGTCTGCGGGCCGATCTGCGTGTTCGCGCTCGTGTTCAGCCCGGCGGCCTTCGCGCGCCGCAGGGTGGTGAGTCCGTAGTCGAAGGAGCCGGCGACGCCGCGCACGCGGTCGTGGGAGGCGGCGAGGCCGTCGAGCGACACCCCGAGCCCACCGAGGCCGGCGGCGATCGCGGCGGCGAGGCGCTTCTCCGTCAGCGCCCGGGCGCCGGTCTGCATCGCGACGTACATCCCATGCCCGGCGGCGCGCGCGACGATGTCGGTCCAGTCGCGGCGCAGGTATGCCTCGCCGCCGATGATCGTCAGCTCTCGCGTGCCCAGGCGCGCAAGCTGATCGACGACCTCGAGCGCCTCCGGCGCCGTCAGCTCGTCGGGCCGGCGCTTGCCGGCCCGCGAGCCGCAGTGCGAGCACTTCAGGTTGCAGGCCAGCGTCAACTCCCAGACGACGTGCACCGGAACGAAGTCGCTGAAGTCCTGCTCTCGGCGAGCGCGCGGGATCGCCGCGCGCTCGATCGAGGCCATGAGCCGCGCGGTCCCTAGCCTTCGGCCTGCGCGATCTCCGCGTTGAGCTTGTCGAGCGCGTCCTTGACCTCGCCGAGGTGCGTCTCCGCGTCCGCTGCGAGCTTCTTCATCTCACCGAGGTCGCCGCGATCGATGCACTGGTGGATCGCGACGCCGTACAGGGGAACGACGATGGGGTCTGCCATGGGTGCCTCCTAATCGTCTGGTGAATCGAAAGCTTCCCCGTGAGACAGAGCGTAGGTGGCCGCGTGAGCGCCGTCAATCGCGAACCCGCGTTCGCGGTGAACGGCTTCACCCGCGAGGGATGAATCAGGCCTGCAGGCCGTCCCAGCCCCAGCGCGGCATCGCCGCGCCCGGCGCGACGACGGCGTCCTCGGGCGAGTAGGCCAGGACGTCGTCGACGGCCCAGAGCATGTAGTCGTGCAGGGCCGCGCGAAAGGCGGGGTCGGCGGGCAGCTGCGCGTCCTCGGCGGCGAGGTCGAAGCAGCGCACGAAGCGCTCGCCGAGATCGGTCATGTCGCCATTGCCGGCGTGCATGCGCAGGACGCCGGACTGGTCGCCGCACGACTGCGAGTACGCGGCGGGGCCGCCCATGACCTCCGCCCAGTACGCGGCCAAGCGCTGCACGTGCTGCGGATGCTGGTCGTCGTGCGAGAACGGGTGGTTGAGCTCGGGATCCTCGAGACAGCGCGCATGGTGGGCCGCGGCAAGCGCGAGGAACGCGCGCTTCCCGCCGGCGAACTCGAACAGCGTCAGACGCATCGCGCGAGCATCCCACAACGGGGCGCCGTCACGCTTGCGACAGACCGCGCAAGCGGATCGCGGGACGCGCTATGCTGCCGCGCACGCCGGCCATGCCTCTGCCTCGCCCTGCCGGGGGAGGGGAGCGGTATGCACAGGACGTTGCGGCGGTCGAGGCTCTCTTCAGGGACGCGACACCTCATCTCAACTGCAGAGTTGTCCAATCAGAGGTGTCTGACGTGCGCAGCAGTGCACCCCAGCCGGACCTCCCACCCGACGCGTTTCGCGTCGACGTGCATCCCGAGCGGACGGTCGTGCGGGTCGCGCCCGCGGGCGAGCTCGACCTCGCGTCGGTCGGCCTGCTCGAGCTCCAGCTGCGCGAGCTGCGTGACAGCGGCTTCGACCGCATCGTGCTCGACCTGCGCGGCCTGACGTTCATCGACTCGACCGGGATCGCGCTGATCGTCGCCGAGGATCGTCGCGCACGCGACGAGGGCCAGGGCTTCACGCTGATCGACGGTCCGCCCGCGGTCCGGCGCGTGCTGGAGATCTCTCGTCCCGAAGCTGCCCTTCGAGCCGCAGGTCGCCGCGCTACGCTGCGCGCCGGACGCCGCCGAGCCGCCGGTGCCGGCCCACTAGTCCAGCTTCGCCGTTCTCGACGGCCCGTCGTAGCCGGCGGGGTGCAGGATGAACGTCTCGGTCGCGATGTCGGCATGGGTGTCCATGCCGCTGATGAAGGCGCGCACCTTGCGCCCCGTGAGCCGCTCGACCGGGTCGCAGAACGTGCGGCTCTCGGCGTACTGAAACAGCATGCGCAGGTCGCGCAGCTGCTTGTGCTCGCCGAGGCGCTGCAGGCTGCGCTCGGCCGGGGTGAAGGTCTCCTCGAGCATCACGATGAGGAGGTCCGGCCCCGCCCAGCTCGTGCGCGTCCGCGTGGGGCCGCGCCCGAACTGGTCCTTGTAGATGCGCACCATCTCGTTGGAGATCGCACTCAGGACGCCCGTCGCGCGCGTGCCATCCGTTTCGGCTGTCTGCTGGGCTGAGTCCATGGTGTCCTCCGGAGAGCGTCGGGCCGAAGCACACCCCGGATACCCTGCCGCCGCCTTCGAGCAAACCGAGCCGCGCGTTCAGGACATGTCCATCTCGGGGCGTGCCCGCCGCCACAGCCGGGAATCGTCGGCGCGGGCCGCTGACCGGCGGACGCGGTCCCGGGTCCGCCGTCGCGCCCGCCGAACGGGTTGGACAGGTTGAGCTTCGGCAGCGGCGTCGCCATCCAGCAGTGCAGCGCGCCGCGCTGGCGCGCGAGCATCCGGCGCGCCTGCGCGCGCGACTGCGACCTCGTGCGAACGCCCTGCGCGGCCTCGCCGGCGAGCAGCGCCAGCACGCCGGCACGGACGGCCGCGGGGTCGCGACCCCGCGCGCGGGCGATGGCCGCCGGCGTCGATCCGGCCTGGCGGGCGGCGAGGAAGCCATCGCGGGGGAGGCCGAAGAGCTCGGCGGCGTGCGCTGGCACGGCCTGTCCGTGGAAGGTGTGAAACAGGACGTGCTGCGCGAGATGGCCCTGCTCAGCATCCGCTCGGCACGCCAGCGCAGGTTCGCCAGGCGCTCGGGCGCCACGCGCCCGTCGAAGCGCCGCGTGAGGTGGCGGGCCAGCGGCTTGAGCTTCCAGCCCCGCCGTCGCGCGAGCGTCGCGAGCACGTGCTTGTCGTCGGCGAGGAAGCCGCGCAGGCCGGCGTCATCGATGCCGAGCGCGGCGGCGAGCTCCGGCTCCTCGAACGGCAGCCAGTGCATCCACACCCAGCCCTCCTTCGGCAGCCAGTTGTGCTGTGCCGCGCGCGGCGCGAGCGAGTCGGCGGCGCCGGCCGGCGAGGCCAGCGCGCCGGCGAGCACGACCAGCGCGAGCAGGGCGAGGCGGCGACGGGTTCTCACAGGTCGTCATCGACCGACCCCGCGACCGACGTGAGCACCGTCGCTCACACAGGCGTCTACGCGACGGGCGCGGCGGCGGCGGGCAGCGGATAGACGGTGTCCTCGGCGAGCTCGTCGTAGTCCTGCGGCCGCGTCTGGTCGGCGTCGTCGCGCACGCTCGTCGCGCCGCGCAGCACGACCGTCAGCGCGAGCGTCACCACGAGGTTCGCGGCAAGCGCGAGGATGCCCGTGTAGGCGTTGATCTTCGTGCCCAGCAGCGTCAGCGGATAGGTCGGCGCGAAGTCCTGCGACGCCGCCATCAGCGTCCCGACGGTCATGCCGATCGCCCAGCCGGCGACGA
>JAWVGK010000119.1:0-3249 GCA_033855155.1 Solirubrobacteraceae bacterium
GGGATCATGCGCGTGATCGCCGGCCCGGAGAAGAAGACCCGGGTCATGAGCGAGAAGGAGCGCCGCATCACCGCCTACCACGAGATGGGCCACGCGATCGTCGGCCACTACCTCGAGCACTCCGACCCGGTCCACAAGATCTCCGTCATCGGCCGCGGCCAGGCGCTCGGCTACACGATCTCGATGCCGACCGAGGATCGCTTCCTCACGACGCGCGCGGAGCTGACCGACTCGATGTCGATGACGCTCGGCGGCCGCGCCGCCGAGGAAATCGTCTTCGGCGAGATCACGACGGGCGCGTCCAACGACATCGAGAAGGTCACCGCGACAGCGAAGGCGATGGTCATGCGCTACGGCATGAGCGAGCGGCTCGGTCCGCGCGTCTTCGGCCACGACCACTCACAGCCCTTCCTCGGCCGCGAGTTCTCCTCCGAGCCCGACTACTCCGACGAGATCGCGCGCGAGATCGACGACGAGATCCGGCGCGTCGTCGAGTCCGCGCACCAGCGCGCGAAGGACATCCTCACCGAGCATCGCGAGACGCTGAACACCGTCTCGGAGATCCTCGTCCGCCGCGAGACGATCGAGAAGGCCGAGTTCGAGGCGCTGATCGACGGCAAGCCCGAGGACGAGGTCTTCCCCGAGGAGGTCGCGCCGCAGATCCCGCCGCCCGCAGCGCCGGTCGACAAGCCCGGCCGCGACGCTCCGCGGACGCTGCCGCGCCCCGGCCTCGCCGGCGGCCTCGAAGCGCGCGCGGACGAGCCGCGCAAGCCCGAGCTGTAGCTCTCGTCGGCGGCGGGTTCGCTGTGAGCCCCGGCGTCGCGTCGCGCTGGCTGCTGCGCGAGCGCCTGCACGGCGCCGACGCCCCGCATGAGATTCGACCAATGCGCGGTCGACGAGCTGTTCGAGCGATGAGTTCGGCCCGCCGGCGCAGTCTCATCCGTAAGCAACCGAAAGGAACTTGCGGATGACTCTGCCGCCCGTCGTATCCCGAGACGAATGGCTGGCCGCGCGCAAGGCGCTGCTGGCCGCCGAGAAGGAGCAGACGCGGCGCCGCGACGCGCTGAACGCCGAGCGCCGCCGGCTGCCGATGGTCGAGATCGAGAAGCCGTACACGTTCCACGGTCCCGGCGGCGAGGCGTCGCTGCTCGACCTGTTCGAGGATCGCCGCCAGCTCATCGTCGGGCACTTCATGTTCGATCCGCGCTGGGAGGTCGGCTGCCCGAGCTGCTCGGCCGGAGCCGACGAGGTTGCGCCCGGGCTGCTGACACACCTGCACGCCCGCGACACGTCGCTCGCCTACGTCTCGCGCGCGCCGATCGAGAAGCTCGAGCGCTACAAGGCACAGCGCGGCTGGACGTTCCCGTGGTACTCGTCGCACGGCAGCGACTTCAACTACGACTTCGGCGTCACGCTGGACGAGACGGTCGCGCCGATCGCGTACAACTACCGCACCCTCGAGGAGCACGAGCAGGCTGGCACCGCCTACTACTTCGAGGGAGAGCAGCCACTCGAGCAGCCCGGCATGAGCATCTTCTTGCGCGACGGCGGGCGGGTCTTCCACACGTACTCCACCTTCGGACGCGGCGCCGAGATGACCGGTGGCTCGTACTACTGGCTCGACCTCACGGCGCTTGGTCGTCAGGAGGACTGGGAGGAGCCCAAGGGCCGCGCCGACCGCCCCGGCGCGGCGATTCCCGACTTCGCCGTGTAGGCCGCGGTCGACGCAGGGCGGTGATCGGCGTCGCGCCCGCTAGCGTGGCCGGCGTGCGCGTCGATGTCCCCGAGCCGGTCGTCATGGGCGTCGTGAACGTCACGCCGGACTCGTTCTCCGACGGCGGCGCATGGCTCGATCCGTGGGCGGCGATCGGGCACGGGCGCGAGCTCGTGGCGCAGGGGGCGGCGATCCTCGACGTCGGCGGCGAGTCGACGCGCCCGGGTGCCGCGCCGGTCGACGAGGCCGAGGAGCTGCGCCGCGTGCTGCCCGTGATCGCGGGGCTCGCCGGCGCCGGCGCGCGGCTGTCGATCGACACCTCCAAGGCGGCGGTCGCGGCGGCCGCGCTCGACGCCGGCGCGACGATCGTCAACGACGTCACGGCGCTGCGCGGCGATCCGGCGATGGCGGCGCTCGTCGCCGACCGCGGCTGCGACGTGTGCCTCATGCACATGCTCGGCGAGCCGCGCACGATGCAGCGCGATCCGCGCTACGACGACGTCGTCGACGACGTCCGCGCGTTCCTGCTCGCGCGCCTCGAGCACGCGGTCGCGCACGGCATCGACGAGCGCCGCGTGTGGCTCGATCCGGGGATCGGCTTCGGCAAGACGATCGACCACAACCTCGAGCTGCTCTCGCGCCTCGACGAGATCGTCGCGCTCGGCCGGCCGGTCGTCGTCGGGACGTCGCGCAAGTCGTTTCTGGGGAAGATCACCGGCCGCGACGCGGGCGACCGCATCGCCGCGACGATCGCGACGAACGTGCTCGCGCTCGCGCGCGGCGCGCGCGTCTTTCGCGTCCACGACGTCGCCGAGTCGCACGATGCCCTCGCGGTCGCGGCTGCTACGTTGCGCGGTCGATGGGAACCGGCGACGACGACCTCGACGAGTCCCTCGATGACGACGACGAGTTCGACGACGACGAGGAACGCGTCCAGACCGTCGTGACGGTCGAGGTCAACGGGCTGTCGCTGTACACCCACCACGGCGTGACGGCGGCCGAGCGCGAGGTCGGCCAGCGGCTGATCCTCGACATCCGCCTAGAGCTCGGCGAGGCCGACGCGACCGTCACCGATCGCGTCGAGGACACCGTCGACTACGCCCGCGTGTGCGAGGTCGCGGCGCTGGTCGCGACGCAGCGCTCCGACAAGACGCTCGAGCGCCTGTGCGCCGCGATCGCCGATCGCCTGCTGAAGGACTTCGACGCGCAGGCCGTCTCGGTCAAGGCCTCGAAGCCCGAGCCGCCGATTCCGCTGCCCGTCGAGGACGTCTCGGTCGAGGTCTGGCGCGAGCTCGGCGAGCTCGACGACTGACGCTCGCTCGCCAGGCGCTGTCCGGGCGACGAGCGCGCGGTTAGACTCGCGCTCGGGCTGATGGCGCGGCATCTGACATGGTCGGGATGGGTGTGCCTCGCGGTGCTGGCGGGGCTGCTCTCGCAGGGGCCGGGGGCGGGTGCCGCGGTCGTCGATCCGTGTGTCGACGAGCAGCCAGGCGCCAGCGGCTGGTGCGGCGACGGCGGTCCCGCGACGCAGGCCC
>JAWVGK010000120.1:0-5988 GCA_033855155.1 Solirubrobacteraceae bacterium
GCTCAGGCCGCTCGCAGCAGCAGCTCCTCGGCGTGGCGGCGGGCGGCGCCGTCGCCCTCGTCGTCGGCGCCGAGCATCCGCACGAGCTCGGACACGACGGCGTCGTCGGCGAGCTGCGTGACGGTCGCGCGCGCGGGGTTCGCCGACGCGTCCTTGGCGATCGAGAAGTGGCGCGCGGCAAGCGACGCAATCTGCGGCAGGTGCGTGATGCACAGCACCTGACGGCCCGCGGCGAGGTCGCGCAGCTGGTCGCCGACCGCGCGCGCCGTCTGCCCGCCGATGCCGGCGTCGACCTCGTCGAAGACGAGCGTCGCGCGGCTGGCGCCCGCCGCGACGCCCATCAGCGCGAGCATGACGCGCGACAGCTCGCCGCCCGACGCGGTCTCGCGCAGCGGGCCTGCCGGAACGCCGGGGTTCGGAGCGATCAGGAACTCGACGGCGTCGGCGCCCGCCGGCCCGGGATCGCGGTCGCGCAGCTCGATCTCGAACGACGCGCCCTTCATCGCCAGCTCGTCGAGTCGCCGGCGCACCGCTGCCGCGAGCTTCGGCGCCGCCGCCGTGCGCGCCTTGCGCAGCGCGGCGCTGCCGTCGGCCAGCCGGCGCTCGGCACCGGCGAGGCGCGCGGTCGCCGCCTCCATCGCGACCTCCGCCCCGGCAAGCTCGGCGCGCCGCTCGCGGCAGCTGCCGGCGTGCGCCAGCACCGCCGCGATCGAGCCGCCGTGCTTGCGCTCGAGGCGGTCGAGCACCGCGAGGCGCTCCTCGACGCTCTCCAGCCGGCCGGGCTCGACGTCGAGCCCCTCGGCGTAGCCGCGCAGCTCCGCCGCGAGGTCGTCGGCCTCGATCGCCAGGGCCTGCCAGCGCTCGACGAGGACGGCGAGCGCGCCGTCGATCCCCGCGACGGACTCCAGCGCGCGCCCGGCCGCGGCGAGCACGGCGCCCGCGCCGGCCTCGTCGGCGATGACGGCCTCGACCGCGCCGAGCGACGCACCGCGCAGCGCCTCGACGTGGCGCAGGCGCTCGCGCTCGGCACGCAACTCGAGCGCCTCGTCCTCGCTCGGTGCCGCGGCCTCGATCTCGGCGAGCTCGAAGTCCAGCAGGTCGATCTCGCGCTCGCGCGCCCCGGCGAGCTCGCGCAGCGAGGCCAGCGCGCCGCGGGCCTCGCACGCGACGGCGTGCGCCGCGGCGACCTTGTCGCGGCGCGCGAGCTGCGCCTCGCCGCAGAAGCCGTCGAGGATCTCCAGCTGCGCCCCGGCGAGCGTCAGGCGGCGGTGCTCGTGCTGGCCGTAGAACGTCAGCAGCGGCTCGGCGAGCTCGCGCAGGTCGGTGAGCGTCGCGCTGCGGCCGTTGACGAGCGCGCGCGTGCGCCCGTCGGCGCCGATCCGCCGCGCCAGCACGACCTCGTCGGCGCCGGCCGGCAGCCGCTCGCCGAGCTCGTCGCGCAGCTCGCGCGGAAGCTCGAAGACCCCCTCGACGTACGCCTCGGCCGCGCCCGGGCGCACGATCCCCGGCTTCGCGCGGCCGCCGAGCAGCAGGTCCAAGGCGTGCGCGAGCACCGTCTTGCCGGCGCCGGTCTCGCCGGTCAGCACGTTGAGGCCCGCCGCCAGGCGCAGCTCGGCGCGCTCGATCAACAGCAGGTTCTCGACTCGCAGTTCGGTGAGCATCGCCCGACGGTCTAGCAGCGCCGCCCGACGGAATCGCGCTCCAGACCACGATTCGCGCACGCTCGCGCGCGTCTTGTGACGGTTTCTGCGCGAACTCAGCTCGACAGGCGGCCGAACTTCGTGCGCAGCCTGCCGTAGAACGACCATCCCGGAAGCTGCGCCAGCCGCGCGGCGCCGGGCTCGTAGCGCGCGACGAGCACGTCGCCGGGCTCGATCTGGCAGACCGGCCGGCCGTCGACGTTGACGTCGACGGCCTCGCGACCGCGGTTGGAGACGCTCAGCGCGTCGCCGGGCGCGATCACGAGCGCGCGCGCGGTCAGCGAGTGCGGCGCGATGAAGGAGACCGTGAAGCCCTCGACGCCCCAGGCCATCACCGGCCCGCCGTTGGCGAGGTTGTAGCCCGTCGAGCCGGCGGCCGTGCAGACGACGAGGCCGTCGCAGCGCACCGAGCCGGCCTCCTCGCCCTCGACGCCGTAGGCGAGCTGGGCGACGCGCCCGCCGACGAGCCGGTGAAACGAGACGTCGTTGATCGCCGTGTGCCGCCCCCGCTGGGTCTGGATCGTGATCGCGGGCAGCTCGAGCTCCTCGAAGTCGCGCCGCAGCGCCGGCACGAACCCCTCGCCGTCGAGCTCCTCGGGCTCGACCGTGGCGAGGAACCCGACCTCGCCGAAGTTCACCGCGAAGACCGGCACGTTCGTGCGCGCGTACTGGCGCAGGCCGCGCAGGATCGTGCCGTCGCCGCCGAGCACGATGCACAGCTCGACATCGGGGCTCGGCTCGGCGTCGCAGACGATCCCCGGGCGTGGCCGCAGCCCGAGCTTGCGCGTCTCCTCGCAGTCGAAGCGCAGCAGGACGTCGCACTCGCGCGCGTCGGAGATCAGCCGCTCGAGCGTGCGCGCGACCTGCTGTGGGCGGCTGTGCGTCAGGACGGTCACCGCCCGCACGGCGTCGCTCATGGCTCGACCACGCGCGCGGCGGCGCCGACGTCGGCGACGTCGCCGTCGCGGCCCGCCTCGGCGAGCCAGACGAAGCTCTCCTGGTTGCCCTTGGGACCCGGCAGACCCGACGACGCGAAGCCGAGCACCGACGCTCCGAGCCCGCGCGCCGCCGTCGCGACGCCGACGAGCGCGCCGCGCCGGCCCGCGGGATCGCGCACGACGCCGCCCTTGCCGACGTTGCCGCGGCCGACCTCGAACTGCGGCTTGACCATCGCGAGCACGTCGTGGCGCGGTGCGGCGGCCGCGAGCACCGCCGGGAGGATCTTCGCCAGCGAGATGAACGACACGTCGATCACGACGAGGTCCGGCGCGTAGGGCAGCTGCTTGGGAGCGATCGCGCGAGCGTTGCAGCGCTCGAGCACCGTGACGCGCTCGTCGTTTCGCAGCCGCCAGTCGAGCTCCCCGTAGGCGACGTCGAGCGCGACGACGTGCTCGGCGCCGGCCTGCAGCAGGCAGTCGGTGAAGCCGCCGGTCGAGGCGCCGACGTCGAGGCAGCGGCGCCCGCGCGGGTCGATGCGCCAGACGGCGAGCGCGTTGGCGAGCTTCACGCCGCCGCGCGAGACGAAGCGCGGACGCTCGTCGAGCGAGACGACGACCGCGGGGTCGACCATCTGCCCCGGCTTCTGCGCGCGTTCGCCGTTGCCGCCGAGGCGCACCTCGCCGGCCATGACCGACGCCGCCGCGCGCGTGCGCGACGAGAACAGGCCCCGGTCGGCGAGCAGGCTGTCGAGACGGACGCGGGCCACAGCCCGCAACGGTACCCCGCCGGGGCTGTGTGACGTCACTCACACCCGGTCGGCGCCACAGCCACCACAATCGAGGACAGCGACGAGCAAAGAGACCCTCTCCCCCGAGGTCCTTCCGAGTACAGCCGCTCGTCGCCGAAGCCGGACGGCACAGACCGCACGGATCGCAGTCACATAGCAGTGTGTCTCTCCTCCCCGAAACGGCTCGCCACCTCCCTGGCGGGCCGTTTCAGTTGCGCCGCCACCCCGCAGCGGCGCTCGCCGAGGCCCGAGGTCACGCTGCGCGGACGGATCGTGGAGCTCGATCGCGCACGCGGATCGATCGGGCTGCGCCACGCCCGGCGAGGGCTGAGCCGTCACGCCAGCGGCTGGATCTGCAGCGGCCCGCGCCGGCGGTGGACGGACAGGTAGCGCAGCCCTCCCTCGCCGGCCGCGATCCGGCGGCGGGCGCCGCGCGCGACGAGCAGCGCGCTGCCGGCCGCCAGCTCGTGGACCTCGCCGTCGACGATCGCGCGGCCGTGGCCGTCGAGCACGACGAGCAGCACGTCGAGCTCGTCGTTGACGTGCTCGGCCAGCTCGTGCCCGGCTGGCCACGCGAGCAGCGTCGCGTTGAGGTCGGCGCTCGCCATGCCCCACAGCGGGCCGGTGCCCGACAGGGCCATCAGATCAACGCTGTCGCCGTCGCCGGTCACCGCCTTCACGGTAGTCCGCGACCATCGCCGACAGCGCCGAGCGAGCGCTGGCGTTTCCGGCCCGGCCGTGCGAGGGCAAGACAGCGCCGATGGCGTCGTACTCCATCAACGATCGCGCCGTGGCCCGCGCGCAGCGACTCATCGACGCGCGACAGTACGTGCTCGACGGCGACTGGGGCGAGTCCCAGCCGAGCGCCGACGACGAGAACGCATATCTCGCCTCGCACTCGTGGGAGGACTACGCCGAGTGGCACCTCGGCCTCAGGGACGCGGCGAATGACGGGACGAAAGCCCGCTACGCCTTCGTCTACGGCGACTTCCGGCGCGTCCATCGCAGCGCGCTGATCGCGTGCGTGTACCGCGCCGCCGAGTGGCGCCACAAGCAGATCGAGCTCGCGGCGCACGAGCTGCTGCAGCGCCTCGACGCCCGCAGCGGCTGACGCGATGCGACGTGGGAGAGCGGCAGGCTACGTTCCGGCGACCGCGCGCTCGGCGACGGCGGACAGGATGCGCTCGGCGATGCGCCGGCCGGTGAAGCCGACCTCCTCGTAGAGCGCGGCCGGCGTGCCGTGGGTGACGTAGCGGTCCGGCAGGCCGATGCGCAGGATCCGGACGTCCGGCAGGTCGGCGTTGTTCAGCGCCTCCCAGACGGCCGTGCCGAAGCCGCCCGCCAGCACGCCCTCCTCGACGGTCACGAGCAGCTCGTGCTCGCCGGCGAGCTGCGTCATCAGCGCGCCGTCGATCGGCTTGGCGAAGCGCGCGTCGGCGACCGTCGCGTCGATGCCGTGCTCGGCCAGCAGGTCGGCGGCGTCCACGCCGCGCCCGACGCCGCTGCCATAGCCGACGATCGCGACCCGGCCGTCGCCCCAGCGCAGGACCTCGCCCGCGCCGATCTCGATCGGCTCCGGCACCTTCGGCAGCTCGACGCCGAGCGCCGCGCCGCGCGGGTAGCGCAGCGCGACCGGCCCGTCGTGCAGCAGCGCGGTGCGCAGCATGTGCACGAGCATCGCCTCGTCGCGCGGCGCCATCAGCGTTATGTTCGGCAGCGGGCGCAGGTAGGCGATGTCGAAGACGCCGTGGTGCGTCGGCCCGTCGTCGCCGACGAGCCCCGCGCGGTCCAGCGCGAAGACGACGTTGAGCTTCTGCAGGCAGACGTCGTGGACGATCTGGTCGAACGCGCGCTGCAGGAACGTCGAGTAGATCGCCGCGACCGGCTTGACGCCCTCGAGCGCGAGGCCGGCGGCGAACAGGATCGCCTGCTGCTCGGCGATGCCGACGTCGAAGTAGCGCTCGGGCATCTGCTTCTGCAGGATGTTCAGCCCGGTGCCGGAGTTCATCGCCGCGGTGATGCCGACGACGCGGTGATCGCGCTTGCACTCGGCGACGAGCGCGTTGCCGAAGACCGCCGTGTACTGCGGCGGCGGCGTCGTCTTCGCCGGCGGCGGTGCCGGCGCGGCGATGCCGTTGGCGATCGACTTCGGCTTCGCGGCGTGCCAGCGCTCCATGCCCTCCAGGCCGCCGTCCTCGGCCGGCGCGAAGCCCTTGCCCTTGATCGTCGCGACGTGCACGACGACCGGCCGGCCGGCGGCGAACGCGCTGCGCAGCGCGCGCCGCAGGGCGCGCACGTCGTGGCCGTCGATGACGCCGACGTACGCCCAGTCGAGCTCCTCCCAGAACAGGCCGGGAGCCCAGAAGGCCTTGATCGACTCCTTCAGCTGCGGGCCGAGGCGCTCGAAGGCCGGCCCGATGCCGGGCAGGTCGGTGAGGCGCTCCTCGACGGACTCGCGCGTGTGCCAGAGCTTCGGGTTCAGGCGCACGCGGTTGAAGTAGCGCGACATCGCGCCGACGTTCGGCGCGATCGACATCCCGTTGTCGTTGAGCACGACGACGA
>JAWVGK010000121.1:0-11522 GCA_033855155.1 Solirubrobacteraceae bacterium
CGCGCCGTTGCGGGGACGCAGACGCCGCTGCTTCGGCGACCCGCGTGCGAGGAGCGGACGGCACCCGGGGACCGTCGCGCCGGCCGCCGCCGCCGCGGCTGCGGCAGTGCGAGGAGCGGACGGCGCCCGGGGACCGTCGGGCCGGCCGCCGCCGCCGCGGCTGCGGCAGTGCGAGGAGCGGACGTCGTCCCGGACGCTACTGTCGAGGCGTGCATCTCAAGCGCGTCATCCCGTGCCTGGACGTCGACGCCGGCCGCGTCGTCAAGGGCACGAACTTCGTCGACATCCGCGACGCGGGCGACCCCGTCGAGCTCGCGGCGCGCTACGACGCCGAGGGCGCCGACGAGCTCGTCTTCCTCGACATCACCGCGACGAGCGACAAGCGCGACACGGTCGTCGAGCTCGCGCGCCGCGTCGCCGACGACGTCTTCATCCCGTTCACGATCGGCGGCGGGATCCGCTCGGCGTCCGATGCCCAGGGGGTGCTCGACGCCGGCGCCGACAAGGTCTCGATCAACTCGGCGGCCGTCGCGCGGCCCGAGCTCGTCGGCGAGCTCGCGGACGTCTTCGGCGCGCAGTGCGTCGTGCTGGCGATCGACTGCAAGCGCCGGCCCGACACGGGCTGGGAGGTGTTCGTCGCCGGCGGCCGCACGGCGACGGGGATCGACGTCGTCGCGTGGGCGCGCGAGGCGGTCGAGCGCGGCGCGGGCGAGATTCTGCTGACGAGCATGGACTCCGACGGCACGACCGACGGCTACGACCTCGCGCTCACGCGCGCGGTCAGCGAGGCCGTCGGCGTGCCCGTGATCGCGTCGGGCGGCGCCGGCACGCTCGAGCACCTCGCCGAGGCGTTGCAGGCGGGCGCCGACGCGGCGCTGGCGGCGTCGATCTTCCACTACGGCACGTTTCGCGTGCGCGAGGCGAAGGCGCACCTCGCCGCCGCCGGCATCGCCGTGCGGCCCTGAGCGGCGTGGCCGGCTCGCCGCTGTGGCTCGTGCGCCACGCGCCGACGCGCGACAACGTCGACGGCGTGATCATGGGCCAGCGCGATCCGGAGGCGATCGCCGCGCGGCTCGACGGCGCGGACCGGCTGCTCGAAGGCGTCGTGTTCGCGCAGGTCGTCTCGTCGGACGCGCGGCGCGCGCAGGCCACCGCCCGCGCGCTTGCGGCGGGGCGCCCGCTGCGCCTGGACGAGCGGCTGCGCGAGCGCTCCTTCGGCCACTGGGAGGGGCGGCCCAAGACGCAGCTGCGCGCGGCGCATCCGGAGGTGCTGACGGCGACCGGCGCGGTGCGCCTGGACGCCGAGATCCCGGGGCTGGAGCCGGTGCGCGCGATGTTCGCCCGCGTGCACGCCGCGCTGGCCGACCTGCGCGGGATCGGCGGAAGCGTGCTCGTCGTCGGCCACAACGGCTCGCTGCGCGCGGCGATGGTGCTGCTCGGCGTCAGCGACCTCGAGTCCGCGGCGACGACCTCGCTCGAGCACCTGCGCCCGGTCGAGGCCGACCTCGCGGGGCTGCGCGAGCCGGCGTCGGTGCTCGGCGAACAGCGGGCGGCCCCACGGCCGTAGCGTCTCGTCCGCCCGCGGCGATCCGCACGATGGGCGGACGCGCGTTCCGGCGCGCGGCGTCATGCTAATGTCATGACGTGCCCCACCTGCAGCTCAAGGATGTGCCCGACGGCATCCACGACGCGCTGCGGGTGCGAGCCGCGCGAGCTGGCATCTCGATGCGCGAGTACGTCCTGCGCCTGATCGAATCCGACCTCGGCAGGCCGGACTCCTGGGAGGAGACGCTCGCCGAGCTCCGCGCCGCGCCAGGCGCCGCCGAGGGCGCGCCCTCCGGTGCGGTGCTCGTGCGAGACGCCCGCGCCGAGCGCGACGAGCGTCTGGACGCACCACGATGACGGTCATCGACGCCTCCGTGTGGCTGGACCTCGTCACCTGCCGGCTCTCCCCAGAGGTCCTGCCGCAGCCGCCGGTCCTCGTGCCCGGCCATTTCGACGCCGAGGTGCTGTCCGGCCTGCGTGGCTTGGCTCGCGGCGGGCATCTTGCGCCGGCCGACGTCCGGCGCCGGGTCGAGGGGCTCGCGCGCGCCGCGCTCCTGCGCGTAGCCGTGCGAGACCTGCTCGCCGAGGCCTGGCCGCTCAGCCAGGCGTTGTCGGCGTACGACGCGCTGTACGTCGCCCTGGCCCGGCGAGAGGATGTGGCGCTGCTCACGGCGGACGCGAAGCTCGCGCGTGGCGCCGCCAAGCTGTGTGACGTGCGGCTCGCCGGGGTCGCGTAAGAGAGGCTGTCCGCGCCAATGCTGCTGTGTCTGCTCGCCAGTCTGATCGCAGCAGGCGTCAGCCGGGCGGGTCGGCGAGCATCGGTCGGCCCGTCGGCCGCAGCGCCTCGTCGAGCTCGACCTGCTCGTAGAAGCGCGAGAAGTAGTGACCGCTGCGAAACGCGCCGACGTGCGGCTCGACGCGCTCGCCGGCGGCGAGGCGCACGATCAGCTCGGGATACGTGCGGCCGAGCAGCGCCGCGTACATCGGCGCCGGGAACGCGCCGCCGAAGCGCGGGTTGACGTCGGTGATCGCGAGGCCGATCTCGGGGTCGCGGAAGGCCTGGACGGTGCCGGGCCCGCGGAAGCGCAGCGTCTCGGCGACGTTGCGGCCGAGCTCGACGAGCTCACGATCGGCGATCACCTGGCCCTTGATCGACTCGCCGCCGCGCGACTCGAGCATCGTCCGCGGGATCGCGTTGAGGCAGCGCCCGTCGAGGTCGCAGAGCACGTCGATGGAGAACTCGGGGCCGCCCATGAGGCGCTGGATCATCACGGGCTCCTTGACGTAGCCGACGAAGAACTCGGTCTCGGCACGATCGGCGGCGGGGTGGATCGAGCGCGCGCCCGAGCCCCGGCGCGGCTTGACCATCACCGGGTAGCCGCCGGGCTGCGATCCGGGCAGTACGGTCGGCGGCGAAGGCAGCCCGAGCTCGGTCAGCAGCTCGTGGCAGCGGAACTTGTCGTACATCGCCTCGCAGACGTCGGGCGCCGGCGTGAACGCGGGCAGGTCGGCCGCGGCGAGCACGTGGATGTCGAGGTCGGTCAGCGGGATCACCGCGCCCACGCCATGCGACGCGACGAGCTCCCGCAGGAACGGCACGTAGTCCGGGTCGTCGATGCGCGGCGGCGCGACGCGCAGATGCGCGGCGTACTGCGCGGGCGCCAGCGGGTTGGGATCGGCGGCGATCGTGAACGTGTGACGCGCGAACGCCGACACGATGTCGTGGCGCTTGCCGACGCCGGTCAGCAGCACCGCGGGCGTGGACGCGGTCACGGCGCGTGCAGCTTCGCGACCGTCTCCGAGCGCAGCCCGAGGCGCAGGCTCTCGAGCGAGATGACGTCCTGCGACGGGATGTTGCCGAGGTTGACCTCGGGCCCGAAGCGGTTGACGAACCACGCCTGCTGGCGCGTCTGCGGCGCCTCGAAGACCAGCCGCGACAGGCCGACCTGGTGGGCGATCTCCTCGACGAGGCCGGTGCGCAGCTCCGACGTTGCGCGATACAGGCCGGCGGTCCCGCTCGCGCGGCCCTCGCAGACGACGAGCTCGGCGCCGGCGTCGAAGGACTGGCGGATGAGGTCGACCCAGGCGTACGGCGCCATGATCGCATCGGGGTCCTTCTCGCCGACCTCCGCGTAGACGGTCATGCGCGCGGCGAGGCGCTCGATCAGCCGCGCGCGCTCCGGGGCGGGGATCGCGATCGTGCCGCTGGAGACCTCGATGCGGTCGATGCCGAGCTCCTGCACCCAGGTGACGAGCTCGTCGACGCGGCCGTGCAGCCACGCGAGCTCGGTCAGCGTCCCGCCGACCATGACCGGGATCCCGGCCGCGCGGTAGAGCTCGAGCTTGCGCGGCAGGCAGTCCGTGACGAGCGCCGACCCCCAGCCGAGGCGCACGAGGTCGATGTGGCGTGCCCCGACATCGATCAGGCTCTGGGCCTCGAGCGGGCCCAGCCCGGAGTCCAGCACGTGCGTCAGGCCCGTCGTGCGCGGCTTGGCGGGGCGGTGGGGAAGATCGAAGATGGCGTCCACGGCGCTAACCCTGCCACGCCGGACGGCGCTATGGCCGGCCGGTGGTCAGCGGGGCGTGTGGCGGTGGCAGTGGCTGTGGACGAGCACGATCGTCTTGCCGCGCACCGTGTAGACGTGGCGATGGCGGTGGCAGTGCTTGCCCGCGTTGGCCTTCGCGCTGGAGTGGTGATGGCCGTGCAGGCCGAAGCGCAGCTGCAGGTGGCGCTGCTGGCGGGCGCGGGCGCGGGCGGCGGCGCGGGCTCGGCGGGCGGCGCGGACGTCGCGCTCGTGGCGCGCTCGGCGTGCGGAGCGGACCTTGCGGGCGGCGCGAAGGTCGCGCTCGTGGCGCGCTCGGCGTGCGGAGCGGACCTTGCGGGCGGCGCGGACGTCGCGCTCGTGGCGCGCGCGGCGTGCGGAGCGGACTTTGCGGGCGGCGCGAAGGTCGCGCTCGTGGCGCGCTCGGCGTGCGGAGCGGACTCTGCGGGCGGCGCGGATGTCGCGCTCGTGCAGCGCACGTCGAGCGCCGGCGGCGCGCAGGCGCGCGCGGCGGACGGCCTGCTCGCGCGCGCTGCGCTGCTGCGGCGTCGGCTGCGGGCGCGCGCGGCCGTCGAACGGCCGGCCCGCGTGGTCGAGCGCGAACAGCGACGTGAAGCCCGCGAAGTAGATGCGCCGGCCGTCGCTGATGACCGGGTTGAAGCCACCGCGGCGCGTCTTCCAGACGGTCTGGCCGGTGCCCGTGCCGAGCGCCCAGGTCGTCTTCTTCGCGAGGTCCGAGACGAACACGAGATCGCCGACGATCGTCGCCGCGCCGGAGATCTTCTTGCCGATCCAGCGCACCCAGCGCGGCCTGCCCGAGCGCGCGTCGAGCGCGTAGAAGTGCCCGTCGTAGGAGCCGACGTAGACCGTCGGCGGACCCTTGCCGACGCGCCCGACGGCGGGCGAGGCGTAGACGTAATTGCCGGTGCGCTTGCGCCAACCGAGCTTGCCGTCGGTCGCCGACAGGGAGAACACGTCGCCGTTCGTGCTGCCGATGTAGACGCGTCCGTAGGCCACGGCCGGCGACGAGTAGAAGTTGCCCTCGCCGATCCCGAGCAGGCGCCGGATCGGCTTGACGACCCACACCTTGTGGCCGTTGGAGCGGCGGATCGCATAAACCTTGCCGGCGTAGTCGCCGAAGTACAGCTTGCCGGCATCGAGCGCGATCGCGCCCTTGACGGCGCCGCCCGCCCGGTAGGTCCAGCGGATCCTGCCGTCCTTCGCGCGCAGCGCGTAGACCCGGCCGTCCTCGGTGCCGAAGATCAGCGTGCCGCGGTCGATCAGCGGCGAGGACTCCGCGCGGCTGGGCAGCTTGCGCGACCACAGCGTGCGGCCGTTGCGCGCCGCCACCGCCACGACGCGCCCGCCCTTCGAGCCGCGCGTGCGCTCGAGCACGACCACGTAGATCACGCCGTGGCTGCAGGCGGGCGAGGCCGCCGCGAGGTGGCCGAGCCTGCGCTTCCAGCGCGGCTTGCCGGTGCGTCGCGAGAGCGCGTACAGCGCGGCGTTGTTCTTCAGCACGTAGATCTTGCGACCGCACAGGACCGGTGAGAACTCGAGCAGGACCTTGCCGCGATACGCCCATGCCTGGTGGTAGGGCGGGCGCGGCGTGAGGTTCAGCGGCAGGTGGTGCGTGCGCGCCTTCGTGAAGCCGTAGACCGGCCACTCGAAGTGGTCATCGGCGGGGTGGCGGCTCGTGCCGGCGCGCGCGGCGACCGCGGCAGGCGTGCTCTCGGTCGTCTCGACGAACAGGACGTCGGAGTTGGAGACGTCGCCGCCACGACCGAACACCAGCGGCGCGGCGACGAACACGAACACCACGATCCCGAGTGCGACCCGCGCCAGCGCTTGCACGCGGCGGGACGAAGGGATCACGCCGTGGATGGTAGACGCCCGCCCGGCGCGCGCGACGCCGGCCGCGGACAGCGCGACGCCGGCCGCGGGTCGGGCGGACGATGCGGGGCGCCGGGCGCGGAGGGTCGGGCGGGCGAAGCGCGATGCCGGCCGCGGATCGGGCGGGCGAAGCGCGGCGCCGGCCGCGGGTCGGGCGTGCGAAGCGCGAGACTGTCGCGATGGACGATCTGCTCGAGCGCGTGCGTGAGCTCGGCTGCGGCCGGCGGCTGCTGGACGCCGTCGGCGACGCCGGCGGCGCGTACCTCGTCGGCGGCGCGGTTCGGGACCTGCTGCTGGGTCGCGTCCCGCGCGAGCTCGACGTCGTCGTCGAGGGCGACGTCGACGCGCTCGCGGCGGCGCTCGGCGACGTCGCGACGGCGCACGAGCGCTTCGGCACCGCGACGGTCCGCGACGGCGACTGCCGCTGGGACCTCGCCGCGTCGCGCGCCGAGCAGTACGAGCGCCCAGGCGCGCTGCCCGACGTGCGTCCGGCGCCGATCGAGCAGGACCTGCGCCGCCGCGACGTGACGATCAACGCGCTCGCGCTGGACCTGCGAAGCGGCGAGCTGCATGCCGCCGAGCACGCGCTCGAGGATCTCGCCGCGGGGCGCCTGCGGGTGCTGCACGACGCGAGCCTCCGCGACGACCCGACGCGGCTGTGGCGGATCGCGCGCTACGCCGCCCGCCTGGGCTTCGCGCTCGAGCCGCACACCGCGCAGCTCGCCGCCGAGGCCGTCGCGGCGGGGCTCGCCGAGCGCGTGTCGGGCGCGCGGATCGGCAGCGAGCTGCGCCTCGCGCTCGCCGAGCCCGATCCCGTGGCGGCGCTCGAGCGAGCGGTCGCGCTCGGCATCGCGCCGTGGCTCGAGGTCGACCGCGACCGCACCGCGGCGGCGCTCGCGCTGCTGCCGGCGGGGGAGGGCCGCGCCGATCTCGTCGTGCTCGCGGCCGCGCTCGCCGAGAGCTGCGACGACGCCGACCAGCGCCTCGCCGGCCTCGACTTCACGGCCGCCGAGCGCACGGTGCTGCGTGCCGCCGCGCGAGCGCCCCAGATCGCCGCCGCGGCGCTCGCGGCGCAGCGCCCGTCGCAGCTGGCGCGCGTGCTGCGCGCGCTGCCGGTCGAGGCCGTCGCGCTGGCGGGCGCCGCCGGGGCCGCCGAGCCCGTGCGCCGCTGGCTCGGCGAGCTGCGCCACGTCGCGCTGCAGATCGACGGCTCCGACCTGCTCGGCGCCGGCGTGCCGCGCGGCCCGCAGGTCGGCCGGGGCCTGGCGGCGGCGCTCGACCTGCGCCTCGACGGCGAGCTCGGCGCCGACCGCGCGGCGCAGCTGGCGGCGGCTCTTGCCGCGGCCGAGTGAGCGGGCGACCGCGCGGCCCGGCTCGCGGCGGCGCTCGCCGCGGCCGAGTGAGCGGGCGTCCGCGCGGCGCGGCCGGCGGCGGCATTCGCCGTGCCCGAGCGAGGGGGGCGTGCGTGCGGCGCGGCTCGCGGCGGCGCTCACCGCCCCTGAATAGGCGGTCCGCGCGGCGCAGCTGGCGGCGGCGCTCGCCGTTCCCGGGTGAGCGGGCGTCCGCGCGGCGCGCGGACCGGCCGAGTGAGCGGGCGACCGCGCGGGCGGCTCGCGGCGGCGCTCGCCGTGCGCCGAGTGAGCGGGCGACCGCGCGGCGCCTGCTACAACAGCGCGATGGCCTCGATGCCCGTGCGTGCCGGCGATCGGGCGGATCGCGCCGTGCAGCTGCCGGCGCCGTTCGCCTGGGTCGGCGAGCACATCGGCTGCGCGCTGCCGGGCGGCCGGGTGCTGTTCACGACGCGCCGCGGCGGCGTCTCCGCGCCGCCGTACGACACGCTGAACCTCGGCGTCCTGACCGACGACGAGCGCGCGGCGGTCGACGCGAACCGCGACCGGCTCGCGGCGCTCGTCGGGATCGCGCGCGATCGCACGCTGCAGGGGCTGCAGGTCCACGGCACGCACGTGCGGCGGGTGCGCGAGCTGCCCCCGCGCGCCGCCGAGCTCGCCGACGCCGACGGCCAGGCGACGGCGCTCGAGGACGTCGCGGCGGTCGTGCTGACCGCCGACTGCCTGCCGGTCGCGCTCGTCGCGCCCGAGGCCGTGGCGATCGTCCACGCCGGCTGGCGCGGGCTCGCCGGCGACGTCCTCGGCGAGGGCGTGCGGGCGCTGCGCGAGCTCGGCGCCGGCAGCGAGCTGCGCGCCGCGATCGGACCCGGCGCCGGCGCCTGCTGCTATGAGACTGGGCCCGAGGTGCACGCCGCGTTCGCGGCCTACGGGCCGCGGGCGCGCGCCGGCACGCACGCCGACCTGAAGCTGGTCGCGCGGCGCCAGCTGCTCGACGCCGGCGTCGGCGAGGTGCACGACGTCGGCCTGTGCACGATCTGCGCGCCCGCAGGGCTGTTCTTCTCGCATCGCCGCGACCGCGGCGTCACCGGTCGTCAGGCCGCCGTCGTGTGGCGCGCGTGGCCGAGCTGATCTCCGGCCTGACGGTGCAGCGCGTGGGAGCGAACCTCGCCGAGGTCCGCGAGCGGATCGCCGCCGCCGCCGCGCGCGTGGGCCGCGACGGCGCAGGCGTCGAGCTCGTCGTCGCCGGCAAGTACGTCGCCGTGCGGGATCTCGCCGTGCTCGCCGAGGCCGGCATCCGGATCGTCGGCGAGAACCGCGCGCAGGACCTCCAAGCGAAGGTGCAGGCCTACGGCAACACGTTCGAGTGGGACTTCATCGGCCACCTGCAGAGCCGCAAGGTCAAGCTCGTCGCGCCGCTCGTGCGGCTGATCCACTCCGTCGGCAGCGACTCCGTGCTCGAACAGCTCGGCCGCCACGCGCCGCCGGAGCTGCGCGTCATGATCGAGGTCAACGTCGCCGCCGAGGAGGGCAAGAGCGGGATCGCGCCGGCCGAACTCGGCGGCGTGCTCGATCGCTGCCCGGTGGTGGTCGCGGGGCTCATGACGATGCCGCCGCGCGCCGACCGACCCGACGACAGCCGGCGCTGGTTCGCCGCCCTGCGCGAGCTCGCCGAGCACCACGACCTCGGCGGACTGTCGATGGGCACGACGCAGGACTTCGAGGTCGCCGTCGAGGAGGGCGCGACGCACGTGCGCATCGGGACGAGCCTGTTCACATAGCGCGAGCGCGTGCTTGCAGGAGAATGCGCTCGGAGGTCTAACCTTTCCTACGGTCATGGCGTTCTCCGACAGCTGGCACAAAGCACTCGTGTACTTCGGCCTCGCCGAGGAGCGCGCCTACGTCGACGAGTACGCCGAGGAGCGCGAGCAGGCCGCCCAGCGCGAGCGCCAGCGCGAACGCGAGCGCCCGATGGCTGCGGCGCCCGAGCCCGAGGCCGAGATGGAGGATCGCTACCGCGAGCGGCCGAACGTCCGCCGCCTGGCGCCCCGCCGCCCGCGCCGCGACGAGTTCGACGACATCTTTCCCGACGACGAGCCGCGCGGGCGGCCGACGACCGTGCTGCGGCCGGTCGAGCGCACGCCACGCAACGGAGACGTCCGCGTGCACCTCGTGATTCCGAAGTCCTTCAACGACGCGCAGCAGGTCGCCGACAAGTTCAAGCAGGCGATCCCCGTCGTGCTGAACCTCCAGGGCACCGACACGGAGCTCGCCAAGCGCCTGATCGACTTCGCCAGCGGCCTGACCTATGCGCTCGACGGCGGCATGCAGCGGATCGCCAGCAAGGTCTTCATGCTGACGCCGCGCAACGTGCAGATCAGCGCCGAAGAGCGCGCCGAGCTGATCGAGAAGGGCTTCTTCAACCAGTCGTGAGCGCCGCTCCCGGCGCCGCCGCGCCGCCGCGCCGCCGGCCTGGGGGACGGCTCCTTCATACTCAAGACCATGCGGATCGGGCTGATCGGGGCGGGGAACATGGCGGTCGCGCTGGCGCGCGGCTGGGGTGAGCCGGTGCTCGTCCACGACGCCTTCGCGGCGCGCGCCGAGGCGCTCGTCGACGAGCTCGGCGGCGAGGTCGTGGAGTCCAACGCCGAGCTCGCGCAGCTCGCCGACGTCATCGTGCTGTGTCACAAGCCGGCGGGCCTCGAGCGCGTGGCGTCGGAGGTCGGCGGCGCGGCGAAGGGCGTCATCTCGATCCTCGGCGGCGTGCCGCTCGCAGCGCTGAAGGCGGCGTACGGCGGGACGCCCGTCGTGCGGATGCTGCCGAGCGTGCCGGTCGAGGTGCGCCAGGGCGTCAGCTGCCACGCGCGCGACGCCGGCGCCGACGCCGCCCTGACCGAGAACGCGCTCAAGCTGTTCGGTCGCGTCGGCCCGGTCTTCACCGTCGACGAGAGCCAGATCGACGTCGCGATGGGCGTCATGAGCTGCGCGCCGGCGTACGTCGCGCTCGTCGCCGAGGCGCAGGTCGACTCCGCGGTGCGCGCGGGGCTGCCGGCCGACGTCGCCGGCGAGCTCGTCGGCGCGAACCTCGCCGGCACCGCGGCGCTGCTGCGGGCGCGCGACATGGACACGCTGGCGGTGCGCCGCTCGGTGACGTCGCCCGGCGGCTCGACGGCGCGCGGCCTCGCCGCGCTCGAGCACGCCGGTGTCCGCGCCGCGTTCGACGACGCGATGCAGGCGGTGCTGGCGCGATGACGATCTCGACCGTGCTGCTCGCCGCCAGCGCCCGCGTGCAGATCGCGGACTTCCTCAGCGCGCTGCTGACGGTCTACATCCTGCTGATCTTCGCGTACATCCTCACGACGCTGATCTTCTCGTTCGGCGGGCGGATCCCGTACGCGAAGTGGTCGAGCGCCGTGCTCGGCTTCCTGCGCGACGTGTCCGAGCCCTACCTCGGGCTGTTTCGGCGCTTCATCCCGCCGATCGGCCCCGTCGACATCAGCCCGATCGTCGCGATCCTCGTCCTGCGGTTCGTCGGCGGCTTCATCATCGTCCTCATCCGCGGCGGGTGAGCGCGGGCGCGGGCGGGCCGCCGCTGCCCGTCGCCACCGCGCGCGCCGGCGCCGTCTTCGTCGCCGTCGTGGCCGCCGACCAGGCGGTCAAGGCGCTCGTCACATCGTCGCTGGCTCGCGGCGAGGAGCGCGATGTCGTCGCCGGCGTCAAGCTCGTCAACGTCCGCAACTCCGGCGTCGCGTTCGGACAGCTGCAGAACGGCGGCGCGATCGTGTCGGTCGTCATCGCGCTCGCGCTGCTGGCGCTGCTGGCGTACTTCGCGCGCAACGGCTCGCGCCCGTGGGTCTGGCTGCCGACCGGGATGCTGCTCGGCGGCGCCGTCGGCAACATCGTCGACCGCGTCCGCGAGGGTGCGGTCGTCGACTTCGTCAAGCTGCCGTACTGGCCGGCCTTCAACGTCGCGGACTCCGCGATCACCGTCGGCGTGATCGTGCTGGTCGTCGTCATCGAGCGAGGCGGCGATGGACCTCGACGTCCCGCCTGAGGCCGGCGGCGAGCGCCTCGACGCGTTCCTCGCCGGGCCGCTGGGCTCGCGCTCGCAGGCCGCGCGGCTGATCGAGGCCGGCCTCGTGCACGTCGACGGCGCGCCGGCGCGCAAGGGCGTGCGCGTGCGCGGCGGCGAGCG
>JAWVGK010000122.1:0-3471 GCA_033855155.1 Solirubrobacteraceae bacterium
AGAGCTACGGCTGGGCGAAGCAGCCGATCGCCCGCATCGACCTCATGCTGTCGACGTTCTTCGTCCTGTCGGGCTATCTCATCTCGCGCGGGTTCATGCGCTCGTTCGTGCTCGGCACGCGGCGCCCGTCCGTGCGCCGCTTCGCGCGCAACCGCGTCCTGCGGATCGTGCCGATCTTCTACCTCATCGCCGCGCTCGTGCTGCTGCGCTTCGGCCTCGACGGCGCGATCGGCCCGACGCCCGACAACCCCTCCGGCACCGGAGTGCCATCGAAGTGGTGGCAGCTGCTGTCGGTCTTCACGTTCACGCAGAGCTACACCGGCGGATCGGCCACGCTGCCGATCGGCCAGGCCTGGTCGCTGGACGTCGAAGCCGCCTTCTACACCGCGATCCCGATCGCCGCGGTCATCTCCTACCGCCTCGCCAAGCCGTTGAAGACCCCGCGCGCGCGGGCGATCGCGGCGCTGGCCTTCATCGGCTTCCTGACGCTCTTCAGCATCGCCCTGCGCCAGTACGCGCACAACCGCTTCGCGTTGCTGACGAGCCCCCCGCTGATCGTCTACGTCTTCCTCCCCGGCGTCGCGCTGGCGGTCGTCGAGCCGTTCGCGGTGCCGTGGCTGCGCGGGCACCCGCGACGCGCCCGCCGCCTGGCCTGGGGCGCGATCGCCGTCGCGGCGCTCGCCTGCCTGCTGTACGTCAAGTGGGACTACCAGGCCGGCACGACCCAGATCCACCACGCGCTCGGGCGCCGCTCGCTGCTGCAGGCGATCTTCGGGATGTCGCTGATCGGCGCGATGATGGCGCTGCAGCTCGGCACCGGCGGGGCGCCGCGCTGGCTGAACAACCGCTGGACGAACTGGCTCGGCGTGCGCTCCTACGCCTTCTACCTGCTGCACGTCTGGGTCTTCTTCGAGATCATCCACGTCGTCGGAGCCGGCACCGACCCGGTCCTGCTCGGCGTGATCCTCGTGCTCGTCGGCTTCCCGATCTCGGTCACCCTCGCCGGGCTGTCGTGGCGCTTCGTCGAGCGACCGTGCCTCGAGCGGCGCCTGCCGTGGGCGCCGGGTCTGCGCCCGCAGAAGGACAAGGCGCACGAGCTGCTCGACCCTAAGGCCGAGCCCGTGCCGGCCAAGGCACCCGTCTGACAAGCGTGGGCCGCGGCGCCTGCGACGATGGCGGCGTGACCCGCGTCCGATCGACCGCGCGCGCCCTGCGCCTCGCACGCGAGCGCGCGCGCTTCGAGCTGTGGACGCGGCGCCTGGACGCCGCCCTGCGCCGCGCCGGCGGGAGACTCGAGCTCGACGCGCCCCACGGCGCGCACTTCTACGAGCTGCCGAGCATCGAGATCCACCCCTACGGTCCCGGCGACGGCACGCTCACACTGCGCCTCGGCCGCGACGTCATGCTCGGCCGCGGCCTGATCCTCGAGGTGTGGGCCGGCGCGCGCAACATCGTCGAGCTCGGCGACCGCGCGACGTTTCGCGCCGGCGTGCGCGTGCAGCTGCGCGGCGGCGCCGTGCGCCTCGGCGACGACGCCCGCGTGCGCGACTACAGCCTGCTCGAGGCCAGCGGCGGGGAGATCGCGCTCGGGCGCTGCGTGCAGTTCGGCGCCGGCGTCTGCCTGCACGCGACCGAGCGTGTCGCGCTCGGCGACCACGTCACCGTCGGCGAGCGCACGAGCATGTTCGACTCCGACCATCGCCACGACGGCAGCGATGCGCCCGTCGTCGACCAGCCGGTCGCGGTGACGCCGATCGAGATCGCCTCGAACACGTTCATCGGCGCGAACTCGATCGTGCTGCGCGGCGCCCGCGTCGGCGCCAACTGCATGTTCGCGGCCGCCAGCGTCGTGCGCGGCGGCAAGTACCCGGGGGGCTTCCTGTACGCGGGAGTCCCGCCGCGGGCGATCCGCGCCCTGCGCCCCGGCGAACCGGCGCCCGAGCAGCCCGAGCCCGAGCCCGAGCCCCAGCCCGGGCCAGAGCCCGAGCTGCGGGCGCGCCTGGAGCGCGGCAGTACATAGGCTGTAGCCCATGACATCCGCCACAACGCCTGTGAACGTCGCATGAGCGACACAGCCAAGCTCGAGATCTCGACGGACCTCGCGACGAAGCCCGAGGTTCCCCAGCCAACCGGTGAGCCGCCGGCGGACCTCGTCACCGACGACGTCGTCGTCGGCGAGGGCAAGGCCGCCAAGCCCGGCGACCACGTGACCGTCCACTACGTCGGCGTGTCGCATTCGAGCGGCAAGCAGTTCGACTCCTCGTGGGACCGTGGCCAGCCGTTCGACTTCCCGCTCGGCGCCCGCCGCGTCATCCAGGGCTGGGACTACGGCGTCACCGGCATGCGCGAGGGCGGGCGGCGCACGCTCGTCATCCCGCCGGCGCTCGGCTACGGCGCGCGCGGCATGGGGCCGATCAAGGCGAACGAGACGCTCGTGTTCGTGGTCGACCTCGTGAAGGTCGGCTGATCGCCGTGCGCGTGCGTGCCGCCACCACGGCGCTGCTCGCCGTCGCCGCCCTCGGCGCCGGCGGGTGCGGCGGCGACAGCGAGGACCCGATCGAGCAGTCCGTCAAGGAGCAGGAGCAGCTCGCCGCGAAGGCGGCGACGACGCCGACCGCGACGACGGCGACGACCGCTGCGCCGACCGCCGGAACGATCCAGAAGCTCGAGATCTCCACCGATCTGAAGAAGAAGCCCGAGATCGGCAAGCCGTCGGGCGACCCGCCGACCAAGCTCTACCGGCGCGACGTCGTTCAGGGCAAGGGCAAGGCGGCGAAGACCGGCGACAGCGTGAGCGTCCAGTACGTCGGCGTGTCCTACTCGACCGGCGAGCAGTTCGACGCCTCGTGGGACCGCAACGAGCCGTTCCAGTTCCAGCTCGGCAAGAAGATGGTCATCGCCGGTTGGGACAAGGGCGTCGTCGGGATGAAGGTCGGCGGCCGGCGGCTGCTCGTCATCCCGCCCGAGCAGGGCTACGGCGCACAGGGCCAGGGCTCGATCGCCCCGAACGAGACGCTCGTCTTCGTCATCGACCTCAAGAAGATCAGCTGAGCTGACATCGCACCGCGGGCGCCGCTGCGGCGGCGTCCGGCCGCGGGAACCTACGCCTAGCCCCACACCCCGCCGCTGCGGCGGCGTCCGCCCGCGGGACCTACGCCGGGCCCGCACCCCGCCGCTGCGGCGGCGCCTGCGCGCGGAGACCCTACGCCGGGCCCCACACGCCGCCGCTGCGCCCGAGCGTGATCGCGTGCTCGCCGTCGGCGGTCTGGACGCGGAAGACGGCTTGGTCGGCGTCGGTTCCCGGCTTGTCGATGACCTGCACGAGCTGCAGCGACGTCACGCTTGCGGCGCCGAAGCGCTGCTCGGCAGCGGCGCGCGCGGCGGCCTCGACGATCGCGGGATCCCAGCCCTTGTCGGCGGCGTGCGCCCTGGCGAGCTCGCGCTCGGCGCGGTGCAGCTGCTCGAGCAGCT
>JAWVGK010000123.1:0-4413 GCA_033855155.1 Solirubrobacteraceae bacterium
ACCCGGGCGCCCCGCGGCGCACCAGGTAGGCGCTGATCTTCTCGCCCTCGCGCGCGAAGACATTGAACGTGTGCGCGTAGGAGCCGTTGGTGATCCACTGCTTCGTGCCCGTGATCCGATTCTCGTCGTCGGCGCGGGTGAGCATCGCCGCGGCGTCGCTGCCCGACCCCGACTCCGTCAGCGCGAACGCGCACAGCTCGTGGCCCTGAGCCGCCGGCGGGATCAGGCGGTCGATCTGCTCGGGCGTGCCGTTGGCGAGGATCGGCAGCTGGCCGGCGGACACGTGGACGGCGAACGTGACGCCCAGCCCGGCGTCGCCGCGCGAGATCTCCTCCAGCGCGAGCACGTAGGCGAGGAAGTCGGCGCCGGCGCCGCCGTGCTCGGACGGGATGCACGCGCCGAGCAGCCCGAGCTCACCCATCTGCGCCAGCACGTCCTTGGGGAACGTGTGCTCGCGGTCCCACGCAGGCGCCTGCGGCGCGACGACCTCGTCGGCGAAGCGCCGCGCCAGGTCGCGGATCTCGCGCTGCTCGTCGGTCAGGTCATGCACGCCCGCGCACGACCTTCCGGCTCGCCCCGCCGACGGCGGTGAAGGCCAGGAACGCAGCCGCCACCTTCAGTCGCCTGCCGAGGGTCTCGAACGTCATGACGTCCCAGCCCTCCTCGCGCGCGACCCTCGCCAGCTCGGCGTCCGGGTTCACCGCGACCGGGTGGCCGACCGCGCGCAGCATCGGCAGGTCGCTGGCGCTGTCGGAGTAGGCCCAGGACTGCTCGAGGTCGATGCCGCGCTCGGCGGCGAGCTCGCGCATGCGCACCGGCTTGCCGTCGCCGTAGCAGAACGCGCCGTCGAAGCGGCCGGTGTAGACGCCGTCGCGCTCCTCGAGCTTGGATCCCGCGGCGCCGTCGAAGAACAGGACGCGGGCGAGCATGTCCGCGGTTCCCTGCGTCGCGGCCGTGACGATGAACACGGGACGCCCGGCGTCCTGGTGGTCGTAGGCGACCTCGAGCATCCGCGGGTACAGCCGCGGCAGCACGCCCGCGAGCACCATCGGCGACAGCCGCTCGAGCTCGCGCACCCGGCGGCCCTCCAGGAAGGCCCCGACGCGGTCGCGCACCACGCGCGTGGCCTCGTCGGTCGAGCCGCGCAGCCGGAAGCGGATGTTCTCGAGCGCGTCGTTGGCGAGCTGACGGCGCGTGGTCAGGCCGGCGCGACGCGCCGCGCGGGCCCAGTGGAACCCGGACGAGCCGGCCATGAGCGTTCGGTCGAGATCGAAGAAGACGCCTGCGGTCACTGCGGCGGGACTCGGAGGATGACGGCGTCGCCCTGCCCGCCGCCCGAGCAGATCGCCGCGCAGCCCAGCCCGCCGCCGCGGCGGCGCAGCTCATGGACGAGCACGCCCAGGATGCGCGCGCCCGATGCGCCGATCGGGTGGCCGAGCGCGACGGCGCCGCCGTTGACGTTGACCTTGTCCTCGTCGATCCCGAGCGTCCGGATCGAGTGCAGCGTCACCGACGCGAACGCCTCGTTGATCTCCCACAGGTCGATGTCGTCGGCGCTCAGGCCGGCGGCGGCGAGCGCCTTCGCGGCGGCGCTCGCGGGCGTGCGCGCGAGCTGGGCGAAGTCCCCGGCGGTCGACGCCTGGGCGACGATCTGCGCGAGGACCTCGTGGCCGTTGGCCGCCGCCCAGTCCGCGGACGAGACGACGATCGCACCGCCGCCGTCGTTGACGCCGGGCGAGTTGCCGGCCGTGTGCGATCCGTCCTTCGCGGCCAGACCGCGCAGCTTCGCCAGCGCCTCGAGGCTCGAGCCGCGGCGCGGCGCCTCGTCGACCTCGACGATCGTGTCGCCCTTGCGACCCTTGACCGTCACCGCCACGATCTCCTCGGGCAGCCGGCCGGCGTCGGTCGCCTCGATCGCGAGCTCGTGCGAGCGCAGCGCCCAGCGGTCGAGGTCCGGGCGCGTGATCTCGAGCTCGTCGCCGACCTCGGTCGCCTCGTCGTACATCTGGCGCCCGCTGAAGGGGTTCGTCAGGCCGTCGTGGACCATCGCGTCGAGCGCCTGGACGTCGCCCATGCGAAAGCCGAAGCGCGCGTTGGGCAGCAGGTACGGCGCGCCGGACATCGACTCCATGCCGCCGCCGACGCCGACGTCGATGTCGCCGGCACGGATCTGCGCGTCGAGGATGCCGACGGCGCGCATGCCCGAGGCGCAGACCTTGTTGATCGTCTCGGACGGGACCTCCTTCGGGATCCCGGCCTTGATCTGCGCCTGGCGCGACGGGATCTGGCCCTGGCCGGCCTGCAGCACCTGGCCCATGATCACGTGCTCGACCTCCTGCGCCGCGACGCCGGCGCGCTCGAGCGCGGCCTTGATCGCGATCGCTCCGAGCTCCGTCGCGTCCAGCGAGGCCAGTCCCCCGCCGAGCTTGCCGATCGGGGTGCGAGCGGTGCCGAGGATGACGGTCGTGGGCATCGAGGTGTCTCTCCTGCAGTCTTGGGGTCGGCGGGCCGACGCAGTGTATTGACGGTAGATTCCGAAGAACGTGGTTCCTGAGTCGACGACCGCGCTGCCCGCGGACACCGATGCCGACACCGTCGTCGTCGGCGTCCTCGCCGGTGAGGCGGTCGCGCACGACGTCGACGGCGGCGTGCTGCAGGGTCTCGTCGACAGTGGCGAGGCGAAGAGCACGCACCGCCACCTCGCGGTCGCGCACGCCGGCGGCAAGCGCTGGATCCTCGTCGGGCTGGGCTCGCGCGACGAGCTCGACGGCGAGCGCATGCGCATCGCCGCCGGATGCGCGCTCACGCGCGCGCGCGAGCTCGGTGCGCGGCGGCTGTGCTGGGAGCTGCCGCACAACGGCGGGCCGCGGCTCGCCGCCGCGGTCGTCGAGGGCACGCTGCTGTGCGCCTACCGCTACGTGCGCTTCAAGGCGCCGCCGCAGGAGGAGCGCGTCGAGCTCGACGCGCTGATCGTCTGCGCGCACGACGACGTGGCCGAGGCGGTGCGCGAGGCGTCGATCGTGGTGCGCGCGGTCAACGCGACGCGCGACCTGCAGAACGCGCCGCCCAACGAGTGCGCGCCGCGCCACCTCGCCGACGCCGCGCGCGCGCTGGCCGAGCTCGACGGCGTCAGCGTCGACGTCGAGGGGCGCTCGGAGATCGAGGGGCGCGGCATGGGCGCCTTCGCCGGCGTCGCGCAGGGCTCGGACGAGGAGCCGAGGCTCATCACGCTGCGCTACGACGGGCCGGGCGCGACGGGGCCGGTGCTGGGGCTCGTCGGCAAGGCCGTGACGTTCGACACCGGCGGCATCTCGATCAAGCCAGCGAACAGGATGTCCGAGATGAAGTTCGACATGTCCGGCGGCGCGGCCGTGCTCGGCGCGGTCGAGGCGATCGCGCGGCTGGGGCTGGCGGTACGGCTCGTGGCGGTCGTCGGCGCGACCGAGAACATGCCGTCGGGCCACGCGATGCGACCCGGCGACGTCGTGCGCGCGTCCAACGACCTGACGATCGAGGTCGTCAACACCGACGCCGAGGGCCGGCTCGTGCTCGCCGACTGCCTCGCGCACGCGGTCGCCGAGGGCGCCGAGCGGCTCGTCGACATCGCGACGCTGACCGGCGCGATCATCGTCGCGCTCGGCAACACGCACGCGGGCATCATCGGCGACGACGACGACTGGGTGGCGGCCGTGACGGCCGCGGGATCGGCGAGCGGAGAGCTCGTCTGGCGCCTGCCGCTGCACGACGACTACGCGAAGTGGCTGGAGTCCGAGACCGCCGACCTCGTCAACGCCAACGAGAACCGCAAGGCCGGCTCGATCGTCGCCGGGCAGTTCCTCAAGCGCTTCACCGGCGACGTGCCGTGGGCGCACCTCGACATCGCCGGCATGGCGTCGGGCACGGGCAAGGCGTACGCCCCGAAGGGCGGCAGCGGCTTCGGCGTGCGGCTGTTCGTCGAGCTCGCGCGCTCGATGGCCGGCTGAGCCGGGTCGAGTGCGGCCGTCCGCGGCCGGCCATACGCTCTCGCGCGATGACGACCGCGATCGAGCTGTGGACCGACGGCGCGTGCTCGGGCAACCCCGGCCCGGGCGGCTGGGCGGCGATCCTCGTCGCGCGCGGAGCGGACGGCACGATCGCCAAGCAGGTCGAGCTGTCGGGCGGCGAGCCGGCGACGACGAACAACCGCATGGAGTTGCAGGCGGTCATCAGCGGCCTGCAGGCGCTCGAGCAGCCGGCGGCGCTGACGGTGCACATCGACAGCTCGTACGTCATGGACGCGATCGTCAAGCGCTGGCACGTCGGCTGGGTCGCGCGCGGGTGGAAGACCGCCGCCAAGCAGCCGGTGAAGAACCGCGAGCTGTGGGAGACGCTGCTGGCCCTGGTCGAGCGCCACACGATCACGTGGCACAAGGT
>JAWVGK010000124.1:0-19358 GCA_033855155.1 Solirubrobacteraceae bacterium
GGCGAGCGCGGCCTGCGCGAGCACTTCGCGCTCAGCCTGCGCGACCGCTGATCGCCGCGCGAACCCTCCCCCGACCGCGCTTGACGCCTCGCCACGACGTGCGATCCGGACCTCCGCGACGCCCTGCCGAACACCAGCGACGAGCTGTCGCGCCATCCGCGGCCAAGAATCTTTCCCGAAGTCAGTAGAACTTATGCGCCCGAAACCCCTAAGATGTCCGCAACGCCGTCGTCCGACTGTGGCGCCGGCGCCGCGAAGGCATCCGAAACATCGCACCAGTCCGGGGGACAGGGCTGGAAGCGGGGCTCGGTATTTGACATCCGCTTCACGAGAGGATGCTTGTCGTGCCGTCGACCTGCGCCGTGCGCGCCCAGGTCGCGGGCCGTGCCGGGGAGATGCTGTAGGAACCACGTAGGGGGATGCCCGTAGGGGGCACGCCGGCAGAGGATCGCCGGCGGCTGGTGCAGCGGCGCGAGGGGCGCCGTCGGACGAGAAGGAGCTCATCCATGCCGCAGACAAGGAATGTTCTTCGTGTCACAGGACGGTGACCTCATCGGCCCCGGCGCCGATCTGGCGACGATGCTCGCCGAGATGGACGGCCGGCTGCGCGTGCTCCAGCAGGAGCTCGAGACGGCTGCGCTGCCCGTCGCTCGGCGCAGTCCGGAGCTGCGGGCGGCGCAACGACGCCAGCTTGCCCAGGCCGCTGCCGAGCCACAGCCCGGCGACGAGACCGCGTCAGGCGATCGGTCCGGCCCGCCCCCGGACGCGTCCGGGCCCGCGGCGAGGCGTCCCCGTCCCGTGCGTGCGGCGCGCTCCGCCGCTGGTGGAGCCGACGCGTCGCGCTCGACCGATCGGCCCCCGCGCACGGTCGTGCCCGACGATCAGGGCTGGCGGACGCGTCCCCGCACCCAGCAGGCATCCGCCGTTGCCGAGCCCGAGGCCGCGCCGCCGACCGCCCTCCCCGGCGAGGATGTGCGCGACGTCACGGGCGCGGGCCGGCGCGCCAACCGGATCAAGACCGTGGCGCGTGCGGGCGCTGACGTCGCGACTCGGGAGACGGAGGAGGCGGCCGTCCACTCGACCTTCGCGGAGGGCGTCGTCCGCCAGACGATCCTCGCGGCGGAGGAGGAGGCGCGCCACGTGGTGGAGGACGCCCGCCGTCGCATCGCCGACATCGGAGTGCGCACCCGGGCGCTGCTCGGGGAGTCGCTGGCCGAGCCGCGGCAGCCGGCGAAGCTCGCCTCGTCGTCGTCGCGGCGCGCGCGCACCGCGACGGTGGCCGGGCACGCCTACCAGGGCGCTGTCAGGCTCGAGGCCGGACCGTTCGCCGAAGTCGCGCAGGTCGAGGCGTTCGAGGATGCGATCGCGTCGATCCCCGGCGTCGAGGACCTCCACCTGTGCGCGTTCGAGCGCGATCACGCGCTGTTTCAGTTGCGGACCTCGCAGCCGACGCTGCTGGTCGTCGAGCTGCAAGCCAGGACGACGGACTCCCTGAGCGTCATCGCGGCCGGTGACCGCGACGTGCGGCTCGAGATCGTCCGGGACGACGGCGAATGAGGCGCGGACGATGAAGGTCTTCCCCCTCGTCGCGCTCGTCCTGCTGGGCTTCGGAGCGCTGTTCATCACGTTCCTGGTCGCGCCGCTGGCCGTGCTCGCGATCTTCTACGTCGGGTTCTCGATGCACAGCTCGCGGGTCAAGCCCGCGCCGGTGCCCGAGCCCGTGCCCGAGCCGCGCTGGCGGACCGGGGTCGACCCGGCGAGCGATCCCGATTCCGGTTTCGACACCGAACCCGAGCCGGTCGCGCTGCTGGAGCGTCGGCCTCGCGTCACCGTGGTCTCGCACGACGACGGAGCAGCCGCGCTCGCGCCGCAGGCCGCAGACGCCGGGTCCGACAACTATCCGCCGGCGAGCTCGGCGAGCGCGCGCGCCGACGATCCCGTGAGCCCGGAGCGCACATGACGAGCGACGACGCGACACGACCCGACGAGCCCGACACGTCCTTCGTGCCCGACGAGACGGCGATCACGCCGCCACACCCGCTCGAGCTCGCGTTGCGGTCCGGCCTGCGCTACAGCGCCCTGCGCGACGTCGCGCTCGACCCCCGGCTGCTGCTCTACGTCGCGCTCGAGCTCTGCGAGCGCGAGACGGTCCTGCCGATCTCGGTCGGCGACGACGTGCTCGAGATCGCGACCGCCCGCCCCGATCCGGATCTCGGCATCGTCGAGGCGCGCTTCCCCGAGCTCGAGATCGAGCTGGTTCTCGCGCCGATCGAGCGCATCTCGGAGCTGCAGGACGAGCTCAAGGCGGCGCTCTGATGGCCATCGGCGGGGGCGGCGAGCCGGTCGACGACGCGACGTTCTACCGGCGCCTGGCGCGGCACGCCGGCCTGGAGTTCGTGATCCTCGACGAGGAGGCCGAGGCCGATCTGGGCTTCGCCGAGGTCAACCCGCTGGCGGCGCGGCTGCTGACCGAGGAGCTCTGCCGGCACTTCAACATGCTGCCGATCGCGTATCGCGACAGCGTCGTGACGGTCGCGGCCTGCGATCCGTTCGACGAGCTCGCGATCGAGCTCGCGACGACGCTGATGGCCTCCGAGGTCGAGCTCGTGCTCGCCGAGCCCGACGACGTCGACCACGCGATCACGCGGACGTTCGGGCCGCTGCGCCCACCCAACTTCGAGGACCTCGGCCCGGCGCCCAGCGAGGCGCCGCGGCTCGGCGACCTGCTCGTCGCCGGCGGCGTGGCCACCGACGAGCAGATCGATGCCGCTCTGCGCGAGCAGCGCCGTGACGGCCTGCGGCTTGGCGAGGTGCTGCTGCACTCCGGCGCGATCGGCGAGCCGGATCTGATCGCGGCGCTCGCCGAGCAGCTGCAGATGCCCGTGCTGGACCTCAGGGACGGGCAGATCGATGCCGACGTGGTCAAGAGGATCCCCGAGCCGATCGCACGCGAGCTGCGCATCGCGCCGATCGCCGAGGACGAGACGACGCTGTACGTTGCGGTCGCGGACGTGCTGAGCACCGGGCAGCTGGAGCAACTGGAAGCCCACACCGACAGCGAGATCGTCGCGAGCCTCGCAGCGCCGAGCCTGATCGACGAGATCCTCGAGGCGGCCTACAGCGGCGAGCACATCGACCTGGCGATCAACGACCTGCGCGAGCGCCTGCCCGAGAGCAGCGCCGCGGTCGTCGTGACGCCGGGGCAGAAGGCCTTCCTGGTCGGGATCGGGCTCGCCACGGCGATCGGTTTCGTGCTCGCGCCGCGCGCGACCGCGGTCGTGCTGGTCGGCCTCGCGAGCCTGTTCTACCTGTCGACGTCGTTCTACAAGTTCCGACTCGTCTACAAGGCGCTCGGGCATCCATACGAGGTCCAGACGTCCGACGCGGAGGTCGACGCGCTCGACGAACGCGGACTGCCGGTCTACTCGATCCTCGTGCCGCTCTACAAGGAGGCCGGCGTCGTGCCCGCGCTCGTTGCGGCGATCGAGGGCCTGAGCTATCCGAAGGCGCAGCTCGACGTGCTGCTGCTGTGCGAGGAGGACGACGAGGAGACGATGCACGCGATCGACGCGATGGCGCTGCCTCCGCACTTTCGCCTGATCGTCGTCCCCGACTCCCAGCCGAAGACCAAGCCGAAGGCCTGCAACTACGGTCTGATGCTGGCCCGCGGCGAGGTGACGGTGATCTTCGACGCCGAGGACCGCCCGGATGCCGACCAGCTCAAGAAGGTCATCCTCGCCTTCTCGAAGAGCAAGCCCAACGTCACGTGCGTGCAGGCGAAGCTCAACTACTACAACCCCGACCAGAACCTGCTCACGCGCTGGTTCACGACCGAGTACTCGATGTGGTTCGAGCTGCTGCTGCCGGGCTTGGACGCCGACGGCGCGCCGATCCCCCTCGGTGGGACCTCCAACCACTTCATCACGTCGCGGCTGCGCGAGCTCGGGGCGTGGGATCCGTACAACGTCACCGAGGACGCCGACCTCGGGATCCGCCTGCACCGGGCCGGCTACCGCACGGCGATGGTCGACTCCACGACGCTCGAGGAGGCCAACTCGGACCTCGGCAACTGGATCCGCCAGCGCTCACGCTGGATCAAGGGCTACCTGCAGACCTACCTCGTGCACATGCGCAACCCGCCGCAGCTGCTGCGCCAGTCGGGGTTCAAGGGCTTCATGTCCTTCCAGCTGCTCGTCGGTGGCACGTTCATCTTCCTGCTGAACCCGATCTTCTGGCTGCTCACGACGCTGTTCTTCTTCACGCATGCCGGCTTCATCCAGGCGATGTTCCCGACGTTCGTGTTCTACCTGGCGGCGTCGATGCTGTTCGTCGGCAACTTCGTGTTCCTCTACCTGAACGTCGCCGGATCGATCCAGCGCGGGCTGTTCGGGCTCGCCAAGTACGCGCTGCTGACGCCGCTGTACTGGGGGTTGATGTCGGTCGCGGCCTGGAAGGGCGCCGGGCAGCTGGTCGTCAAGCCGTTCTATTGGGAGAAGACCGAGCACGGGCTGCACACGTCGGGCCATGCCGAGCCGGCGGCGCCGCAGCCCAGGCGCGCGGCGGCCCCCGCGCCGGTGCAGGCCGAGGGTCGGGCATCCGATCCCGAGCGTACGCCCCAACCGGCGGGGCGGTCGTAGCCGTGGCCACCGTCGTCCAGCGGCCGCCGCAGTCGCCGCCCGCGGACGGGACCCCGCGTCGCGTGCAGGCCGTCGGCTCCAACGCCCACCTCGGGCACGTCGCGGAGGAGATCTCGCAGCCACGCTGGATCGAGGGACTGCTGCTCTTCGCGATCGCCGCGGGGCTCTATTTCTGGGTGGGCTATCGGACGGTCGTCGACGACGGGATCGTCGTGTTCGACGCGCTCGACCGGCTGGCGCGCGCGTACATGGTGTGGCACAACGAGCCGCCCAAGCTCGCCGCGATCGGCTTCGTCTTCCCACCGCTGACGACGATGGTCTTCCTGCCGCTGACGATCGTCAAGCCGCTGGCGACGTCGCTCGTGGCGCTGCCGTTGGCGTCCTCGCTGTTCGGCGGCTCGATGGTCGTGGCGATGAATCGGCTGCTGGCGCGCTGCTCGATGCCCGGGCTGCAACGCTGGCCGCTGCTCGCGGTCTTCGCGCTGAACCCGCTGCTGGTGTTCTACGCCGGCAACGGCATGAGCGAGGTCGTCTACCTGGCGCTGCTGACGTTCTCGCTGTACTGCTTTGCGTCCTGGATGCTGACGGCGCAGCCGCGCTTTTTGATCGCCGCCGCGATGGTGTTCTCGGCACTGGTGCTGCTGCGCTACTCGTTCGGGATCCTGGCGCTCGTGATCTCCGTCCTGGTGGTGGTGGGCCTCAGCCGTCGCGGCGCCGCCGACGACGAAGCCGAGGGCACGCTCGTGACGTTCCTCGCGCCGATCGTGTACGCGTTCGGCGTCTGGATCCTCTTCAACTGGCTGATCGTCGGCGATCCGCTGGGGTGGCTCGGCGGCTCGGGCGCGTTTGCCGTCAACGCGGCGCAGGCCGGGTCGACCAGTGGCGTGACCGTCGTCGACGTGCTCGGACGCCTCGGCGAGCTCGCGCTCGGGGTCTTCGGGCTCGGCATCGTGGTCGTTCCCGCGCTGATCGTGACGGCGATCGCCAAGCGCGACGAGATGTCGTGGTGGCTGGCGATCCTCGCGCTCGTCAGCGTCGCCGTCATCGGCGCCGGGGCGTTGATCCAGCAGGATCTCGACCCGCTCGCGATGCGCAACGCGCTGCCGGTGCTGATCATCTCCGTGGCCGGCGCGGGATGGTTGTACCGCGTCCTTCCCTCGCTGCGGACGGTGATCTGGCTGGGGGGCCTCGCCGGGCTCGTCCTCACCGCGCTGGGCTCCTGGAACGCGATGAAGACCTATCCGTTTCAGGGTCAGGAGCAGGCGTTCACGCGCGCGATCTCCAGCGGCGCCGACCAGCACGGGTCCAACTCGATCGGCGGCTATCGCGTTGGCACGCGGCCCGAGGAGCAGATGGCGGCCTACGTCAACGCCCACGTGCGGGGTCGCTCCACGATCCTCGCCGACAACGCCCAGACCTTCGGCGTGATCCTGCTCAGCGGGCGGCCGCAGACGTTCTTCGATCGCGTCGACAGGGGCGACGGCCGATTCCGGCAGGCCGTGCTGCGGCCCTACGGTCGGGTCGGCTACATGCTGATGGCCAGGCAAGCCAGCGGCGATCTGGTCCGCCGCCGCTATCCAACGACCGCGACGCGCGTGGCCGCCGGCCTGGGACCGGTGTTCGAGACCGAGCGCTACCTGCTCCTGAAGGTGCCCGCACGGGACCCGCGGCGGACTCGCGGCGCGGTCGCGGCGGGCGGAGGACAGGTGGGTGGCCAGGCGCGGGGCTCGGACGCAACGCCCTCGACCGGGACCGCGGCGCCATGACCGTCGACGCGCTCGACGGCGACGACCGCCCGTCCGAGGTTCCCGAGGCCGGCGCGGGCTGGCCCGTCGAGGAGATCATCGCGGCCGCGCGTCGAGCGGCCGAGCAGCTGCGGGCCGACGTCGAGCGGGCGTCCAACGACCGCGCGGCGCAGATCGAGACCGCCGCCGCACGCCAGGCGCACGCGGTGCGGATGGCGGCGGAGGCCGACGCCCAACGGATCGTCGCCGAGGCCCATGCCGCGGCGCAGCAGTACGTGACGGCGTCGCGGCGGCTGCTCGACGAGTTCGCCCGGGAGCGGATGCGGCGCATCACGGAGATCGGCGACAAGCTCGCCGCCCAGTCCCACGCGCTGGTCGAGCGTCTGGCGCACGCCGCCGACGTCGCACGCCAGCTCGCCGAGCTGCGCGCCGCGCTTGGTGCCGCTGGCGAGCGGATCGCGGCGGAGGCGGGGCTCAGCCAGCCCGAGCTCCCGGAGCTGACGCTGCCCGGCTCGAGCGTCGCGGCCACGGTCGGCGCCGGCGCGGCGGCGCAGGAGGCCGCGCCGCAGCGCGTCGAGGAGCGTCTTTCGCGCGCCACCCGCCGAGCGGACGGCGCCCCGCGCGCCAGCGCCGGCGAGCAACCGGCGCACCGCGCCGCGGAGGGTCCAGTCGTTGAGCTCTGACCGCACACGCGTGACGTCGCGACGGCCCCGCTGGACCGCGCCGCAGGGACGCGGCACCGCCGCGCTCTGCGCGATGCTGCTCGCGGCGCTACCGCTGGGCGGCTGCGGAGCCGACGACGAGCCCGCCGCCGGCGGCGCACGGACGGCCACCACCGCGGCGACGTCGACGAGCACGACCGCTGCGGCCGCGTCGACGAGCACGACCGCTGCCACGGCGACGAGCTCGGCGGATCCGGACGCGACGCGCACGAACGACGTCACCGGCGACGACCAGTGCGCCGGTTCGAGACCGTCGATCGTGGACGGCGCATCCGCGGCGACCGTGCCCTCCGCCACGCCCGCCGGCGCGACCGCGACGACGGCCGCCTCCGGCGCGACCGCGCCGGCCGACCAGGCCACGCTGGCGCGCCCGTTCTCGACCGGCAGCCCATGGAACACGCCCGTCGGGGGTCGCCCCACGGATTCCCGTTCCGATGCCTGGATCGCAAGCGCCTCGCGCCGGGTGGCCGTGGTCGCCGCCGCCGACGAGCAGAGCGTCGACACGACGGAGCGCCAGGCCCACGACCTGCGCCTGTACGTCAACACGTGCGCCTGGACGCCCGTGATCGTCGGCGAGGACGGAGGCGAGCCGGTGCGCTTCGTCTGCCGGCAGCGCGATTGCGGCGAGGTCGCCAAGCAGGTCCGGACGCTCCGGGTCCCGCAGGGGCAGCAGCCATTTCCGGAGTTCGACGGCTGGTACAGCGTCATCGACCAGTCTGCGAAGGTCGGCTACGACATGTGGCGTGCGCGTCGCGTCGGCGACGTGATCTCGTATCAGTTCATCAAGCGCTGGCGCCTCGACGGCCCGGGCTTCAGCGCGCCCGCGACGGAGGCGCCCGCCGGCGCCGGCGGGGCGCGCGGATCGGGACTGCCGTTGTTCGCCGGCGTGATCCAGCCCGACGAGCTTCGTCGCGGCAGGATCGAACACGCCCTCGCGATCTCGGTACCCGGACCGGCGCAGCGGATCTTCACGCAGCCGGCATCGGTCACCAACGGCATCAACGTCATCGGATCGCTGCCGGAGGGCGCGCGGCTGCGCCTGAAGTCCGGCGTCGCGCTGCCGCGCCTGCCCGGCGGCGCCAACCGCCGCTCGGCCGAGGCGATCGTCACGGCGCTGCGCACGTACGGGGCGATCGTCGTCGATCGATCGATCACCCCGACGCTCTATGCGCGCCGCAGCAGCGGCTACGGCAGCCTGCTGCTCGGCAACGAGGTGCAGGGCATCCGCATGTCGGACCTCGAGGTCGTCCAGAGCGGAGAGCTGCTGCGCTTCCCGCCGCTGGAGAGCACACCGGAGAAGGTGCAGGGATGAGGCCGAGCGTCCGGCACGCGAGCGCGATCTGCCTCGTCGCCGTCCTCGCGGCCGGGGCGTCCGGCTGCGGCGTCGACATCGCCCAGAGCGGGCCCCCGACCGGGACCGCCGCCGAGCGATCGGCGCCGTCGCAGCAGAGCGAGCGCGAGCGTCGTGCCGCCGACCTGCCCAGTCGCGACGCGGGGGAGCTCGCGATCGCCGGCGAGCGGCAGGGCTCCCTGAGCTCGAACGCGGCCACGGCATTCGCCCGCTCGCAGAGCCACGTCCGGCCGCGCTACAGCGCGGTCGGCGCGACGGAGGGCTTCGCGCGACTGTGTCGCGGCGAGGTCGACGTCGTCGACTCGGCGCGCAGCATCTCGCGCGACGAGCTCGCGCTGTGCAACGCAAACGGCCTCGAGATCCGTACCCCGATCCAGATCGCCTCCGACGCGCTCGTCCTCGCGACGCGCAACGAATCCGACGTCGGCGGCGACTGCCTGACGGTCGCGGACGTACGCCAGATCTATCGCGCCGGCTCGCCGATCGACAACTGGAGCCAGCTCGGCTTCGACGACCTGTCGCTGGCCGCTACCGGCCCCGGCGCGGACGGCAACCCGTTCTCGTTCTTCGCCTCGCAGGTGCTGGGGGTGCCGAGTGCCGCGACGCTGGACGACGTGCGCTCGGACTACCGGCCGCACGGCTCGGACGCCGGGATCCGACGGGACATCGTCGGCGGGGATCGCGTCCGACGCGTGCCGAGCCTCGTGGAGCAGGAGGTGCGCAGCGCGCGCGCCCGCCTCGCGCGCCGCCGCCAGATCCTCATCGGCATGGCCGTCGTCGCCGCGCGCGAGCGCGCGCTGCGATCGATCCGGGCCGCGAACCGCCGCCGCGCCCGGCGCCACGAGGCCGTCCGCGATCCTGCCGCGCTGGAGCGTCGCAACCTGCGGCGCGTCAACGTGGCCAAGCGGCGCGCAGCGGACCGCGCGCGCAGGCGCTTCGACGCACGCTTCGACGCCTTGCGCGCCGCGCGCACGCGCGAGCTGCTCGCGCGCGCCCGCCGCACCGGCGTCGTCGGCTTCGTGCGCTTCAGCTACTACGAGGCCTACGAGGACCAGCTGCGCCCGGTCGAGATCGATGCCGGCCCGCGGCGCGACGCGGCGAACGCCGCCAGCGACAAGCGGGCGCGTGCCGCGGGCCTGACGCCGCCCGAGCGGCCGCGGGCCGTCGACGGCGACGGCAACCGGATCCCGAACTGCATCTTCCCTTCGCAGCAGACGATCACGACCGGCGAGTACCCGCTCTCGCGCCGCGTCCTGCTGTACACGTCGACGCACGGGCTGGGGCGCTCCGAGGTCCGCGAGTTCCTCGCATACGCCCTGCGCAACGCCCAGCGGCTGGCGACGAGCAGCCGGCTCGTCCCGATCACCGACCGCCTGCGAAGCGACCAGTACCGGTTCGTCACCGGCGCGGCACCCGCTCCCAGCGAGCAGGCGCTGCCGGGCGAGCGTGTGCCCGGCGGATCCACCTCGACCACCCCGCCCACCACGGCGACGACCTCGCGGTCGTCGGGCGGTGCGAGCACGACCCCCGCGAGGACCCCGGCCGCGGCGCCGAGCGGCGGCGTCCCCGGCGTCTCGAGCGGCGTCTCGGCCGGCCGCCCCCAGGAGCCACGATGAACTCGCACGAGCCGGCCATCGACGATGTCGTCACGCGGCGAGATCGCCCGCCGAACCCGAGCGCGGCGCCCTCCCCGTCTGCCCGCGAACCCGACGGCGAGACGATCGCGACGCTGCGCCAGGCGTTGCGAGAGGCCGAGCAGCGGGCCGTCGTCGCCGAGCGCGATCTCGCCTTCCTCGCGCGCGACCAGGGCGGCGCGCTGCGAACCGCTCACGACGCGGTTGCGCGGCCGCTTGCCGTCGCCACGGCCGAGAGCGAGCGGCGGGGCGCCCTGTTGTGCAGGCTTCGCGACGAGCTCGAGCAGGTCCGCGCGCAGATGTCGACGATCCGGCGGGTCGCGCGGGAGACCGCCGAACACGCGCGCGGCGAGCGACTCGTGCTCGAGCGCAGCCTGCACGCGCAGCTCGACCGCGCCGCGAGCGAGAAGGCCGAGCTGAACATCCGGCTGAGCATCTGCGAGCACGCGCTGCGCGAGCGCGAGCACGAGCTCGCCCGCGAGCGTGAGCTCGCCGACGAGGCGACGCGCTGGGCGTCGCGCGTCGAGCGCGCGCTCGTGTTCGGCCCGCCTGCCGAGCGCGACGGCGACGTCGCCCCGGCGCCGCAGCCGGCATCCGGTCAACCGACGCCGCTGCGCCGCCGTGACGCTCGCGTGCGGGTGCAGCGCAGGAACTGATGGGACGCGTCGTGGTATCCCCGATCGCCGGATCGACGCCCGCGTGGCGGCCCGCCCGCGTGCTCGCGGCATGCGTGCTGGCGCTGGCCATGCTCGCGCTGGCCACGCCGGCGGCACAGGCCGGATGCACCACGCGGCTGCCGGTCAACGTCTCGCTGCCCGACGGCCTGTACGCGCTCGCCTACACGAAGCACCTGCGCGTGCGCGTCGCTGCTCACGGCTCGCCGATCCGCAACCTTCGTGCCGAGCTCTACACCTTCAGCGGCCGGCGCATGGGCGTCAGCCGCTCGCGACGCACGGTCCGGCGCGCCGCCACGCTCGAGCTGCGGCTGGAGCGGATCTTCCGGCCGCTGCAGGCCGGCGCGTACACGCTCGTCGTGACCGGCGAGCCCAACGCCAGCCGTTCGTGCGGCCCGAAGCAGGTGACGCGCCTGCTGCGCCTGAGCGGCTGCAAGACCACGCTGCCGATGACCTTCCCGCGGCTTCCCGGCGGTCGCGCGGCCGACTACGGCCACTTCCTGTCGGTTCCCGCCCGCAGCGACGGCGGGGTGATCAGCGACGTACGCAGCTCGGTCTTCGGCTTCGACGGCTCGCTGCTCGGTCGCGCCTCGACGCTCGGCGCGCTGTTCGGCGAGAAGGTCTTGGACCACCGCTTGCTGGCACCGCTGCAACCGGGCAGCTACACGGTCGTCGTGGAGGGCTTCATCGACGAGCAGCCACGCGCGTGCGGTCGTCAGCGCGCGCAGGCGACGATGACGTTCGAATGACGATGCTCCGCGCGGTGCTCGGCGCCGGCGCCGTCCTGGCCGGGCTCGCCGGCGCGCCGGCGGCGATGGCCTGCCCGCACGAGCTGCCGCTGCACGTGCGCACGCCGACCGCGAACGCCTCCGCGCTGCAGCGCGTCGCGATGGTGCGGGTCATCGCCGACGCGCCGGTGCGCGACCTGCACGTCCTACTCGAGCGCGAGGGGCGGACGGTCGCGAGGGGCTCGCGCGGCGGGTCGTTCGTCGGCGGCGCGGCGGTCCGGCTGGCGTTTCGCCGCGCGGCGAGTCCCGGGCGCGCGAGGCTCGTCGTGACCGGCCTGGTCGCCGGCTGCGACGAGCGCCGGACGAGCCGCCGGGAGATCGAGCTCGAGGGCCGCGACCTCCCGCTCGGCGTGACCGCCGGCGACGTCGACGTGCGCGACGGGAGCTTCGAGGTCACCGTGCTGCGCCGTGGGCAGCGGCCGATCGCGAACCTGCGCGCGCGCGTGCTGGACGAGCGCGGCGTCGCGATCGCCGAGGTCCGGCGACGCGCTCCGCTCGCCACCAGCACGCGGCTCGTGCTCACGCCGCAACGCCTGCCGGCGCGCGGGCGCCACTGGCTGCTCGCCACCGCCACGGTCGGCGGCGGGGGGCGGCCCAGCACCGTCGCCAGGCCGATCCGGTTGCAGGCGCCGGTCGGGGCCGCGCCGGGGCCGGCGCCGGTTGCGTCGCCGGAGCCACAGCCGGATACCGGGTCCGTCGTCCAGCACGTCGCCGTCGCGTGGTCGGGCGGACGCTGGCAGGGCAGCGACGCCGCCACGTTCGCGGTTCCGGGAATCGGCCGCGGCGAGCTCGTCTGCCGTCCCGACACGCAGTGGCTGCGGATCTTCCCGGCCGACCGCTCCCGTGACGTCTCGATGATGCTGTGGACCGCGCGCGACTGGGAGACCGGCGGCGAGGTCGCGATCCGCGAGGCGCAGCTCACGCCGTTCACCGGCCCGGACTTCAACGAGGGGCTCAACAAGTTCACGCCGACCGAGCACCGCTCGCACGGCAGCTTCGTCGGCGTCGTCGGCGACGGGCTGCCCGCGCTGGGGACCTTCGGGCCGGGACGCTCGCCGACCGAGGTTCGGCTGACCTGGAGCTGGGACCTCGGCGATCCCCAGAACGCACGCTGCGACGTGCAGGCGACGCTCACCAGCGAGGGGTCGGGCACGGACGCGACCGTCGCGCGCGGGCTGTCGCTGCGCTGGCGCGGCGACTCCGAGGTGCCTGCCGATCTCTCCGCGGCGGCGCCGGTCCCGGGGCTCGGGACCGTGCAGCTGCGCTGCGAGCCGGGTCCGGATGGTCTGCGCGAGCTCGTGATCGCGCCGCAGACGCCCGTGCCGGCGCTCGTCGTCACGACGTACGAGGGCTCCGATCGCCGCGACCGCACGCTGAGCGGTGCGCCGTACGTCGTGGCGTTGCCGAACAACGGGCTCGTCGAAGCGACGACGCCGGCCGGCGCGCCGCTGCGGCTGCTGGTCGCATCGCGCTGGAAGGTCAACGATCCCGATCCCGCCGAGAACTCCTGCCGCCTGTCGGCGATCGTCGTCGCCGGCTGAGCGTCGCCTCCGGAAATCGCGCGGTCGCTCAACGCCTGCGGGCGCGCCTGAGCGTCACGCGCACGGTGCGGGTGCGGCGCGTGGCGCCGTGGCGGGCGACGATCGTGACCGTGGTCTTCAGCCGGCCGCGGGTGCGCAGCGCGGTCCGCGCCGCGCGCTTGAGCGTGAAGCGCGGCGCCGCGCTGTGGCCGGCCGCGATCGAGATCGTCGAGCGGCCAGCGGACGTCATGCGGGCGCCGTGCAGGACGGCGCGCGCGGATGCGGTCGCGGTGCACCGCGGGGCGGCGTGCGGGCATGCGATCCGCGGTCGCGGCAGCCGCACGCGCCCGTCGGCGCCGACGCGCACGGCTGCTGGCGAGCCCGCGCCGATGACCGGCGGCAGGACCGCTCCCGGCGGCGGTAGCGGCGGCGGACCCGCCGGCGGCGTGGCGGCGGGCGGTGCCTGCGGGGAGCGCACGGTGATCGACCGGCTCGCGGGGCTCGGGTCGTCGTTGCCCGCCGGGTCGACCGCGCGGACCTCGAAGACCCATGGCCCGTCGGCGAGCGGCGACGTCGTGTGCGGTGAGTTGCACGGCAGGAACGCGCCCGGGGCGAGGCCGCACTCGAAGGTCCCGGCCTCGTCGGAGCTGAACGCGAAGGTCGCTGTCGCGACGTCGACGAGGCCCTCCGGGCCGGCGTCGATCGCGGTCTGCGGCGCGACCGTGTCGATGCTGAAGAGGCGGCTCGCCGGCGTCGCGTCGATCGCGCCGACGGCGTCGATCGCGCGGACCTCGAAGCGGTGCAGGTCGCCGTCGGCGAGCGACGGGGCGGTGTAGGGCGAGCCGCACGGCGCGAACGTGCCGGGCGCAGCGGGCGTGCCGATGCGGCACTGAAACGAGCCGCCGGGCTCCGCCGGCCCGAAGGAGAACGTCGGCGTCGCGTCGTTCGTCGAGCCGTCGGGCCCCGCGTCGATCGTCGTCTGCGGCGGACCGGTGTCGACGACGAAGTCGCGTCGCGCCGGCGTCGGGTCGCCGCCGAGAGCGCGAACCTCCAGCACGCGCGCGCCGTCGTCGAGCGGGGGCGTCGTCAGCGGCGAGGCGCAGGCCGAGAAGGTCCCCGGGTCGGTGGCGGTGCCGACGCGGCACTCCAGCGGCGCGGCGGACTGCGCCGAGGCGAAGGTGAACGTCGGCGTCGGGTCCGACGTGACGCCGGCGGGGCCCGCCGAGATCGCCGGCGACGGTGCCGGCCCGGCCGCGCGCAGAACCGCGGCGACGGGATCCTCCGCCGTCCCCAGGCCGAGGCGGCCGATGCCGAAGCGCCCGATCGTCGCGTTGTAGGAGGCGGCGCTGTCCTCGACGAGCTTCTCCCAGATCAGGTAGCCGTCCATGCCGGCGCCGAGCTGGGTCGCGAGCTTCGCGTCGAAGTCCTGCGCGCGGCGGTCGAGCGTCGCCTGGCTGGTCGTGCCCGTCGACGCTCCGTCCGTGCCGACGTCGGCGGGGATGCCGGCCTCCCCGACGAAGATCGGCTTGCCGAGCTCGTCGCACTGCTGGATGCGAAACGCGATGCCGTTGAACGCGTCGCCGGGCATCGCGGTCTGCGCCGCGCCGTAGTCGTGCACCTCGCAGACGTCAACGACCTCGTGGAGCGTCTTGTACTCCTCGAAGGAGGCGCCGCACTGGCCGGAGCCGATCGTCCCGAGCGACACGAGGTGGTTCGGATCGGCCGCGTGCAGCTCCGCGGCCATCTCGCCCGCGAAGGACCGCAGCACCGCCGCCGCGGCGCCGGCGCCCGCGAGGCAGCCGTCAAGCGGTGGCGCGGCGCGCACCTCGGCCTCGTTGACGAGCTGCCAGAACGCGATCGCCTTCTCGTGCGCGTAGTGCTCGGCGACCATGCGCGCGTAGGCCTTGAAGCTGCGCTTGTAGGGGGGCTCCGCCGCGCGGAAGCCGGACTCGTAGAAGACGTGCGTGCGATCGTGCTGCGAGTGCTCGCAGTCGCCGTACTGGTTGGCGAGCACGGGGATGACGGTCATGCCGCGCGTCGCCGCCGCGTCGACGACGCGATCGAACGGCGCCCAACCCTTGCTCTCGAAGTAGCTCTGAAAGAACCACGTGCGAACGGCGTTGGCGCCCGCGGACTTCATCTCGTCGAGTCGCCAGGCGAGCGACGCGTCGCCGATTGCGCCGTAGCCTGCGTCGCAGACGAAGCCGCCCGGCATCGACGTCAGCCGGTACTGGTCGAACCCGATGGGGCGCCACAGCTGCCCGTCGAGCGTGAACTGCGGCCCGCCGGCGGCGACGAACCCGGACGCGGCGCCAGCCGGTGCCGGGGCGGCCGCGACCAGCCCGCCTGCGACGAGGCAGAGGACCAGGGCGCGACGGATCGCGCGGGTCATGTGGCGGGTATCGACAGGCAGGGCGCCGGCCTTGAGCCGATCGCCCTCGCTCCACGCCCGGCGCCGGGCGCAACGTTCGCCCGACGGGCGGGTGACGAGCACCGTCGCTCGGCGCGATGTCGGGTCTCTCGCAGTCAGGTCGACCGTGACAATCACTCACCGAGTCCCCACCTGGGGTGCATTTTGAGAGAGATCTCCCCCGTCCATCCAACGCGCGATCATGGGTGCGGTGTCGAGCTCCTCTGGGCGTGCGCTGGCGCTGACGGTCCTCGTGGCGCTGGCGCCGCTGGCGCCGGCACACGAGAGCGACGGCCGGTCCGCGCGGCCTGCCGACGCGCGGCGCGGGTCGCGCGCTGCGCCGGCGCCGAGCGTCGTCCGCGCGCGGCGACGTGCGGAGGATGGCGCGATCGATCGCGTGCTGGCGAGCACGCCGTTGGTGCGGGCCGCGGGTAGCGGCCGGCGCGATCTCGCGCTGACGTTCGACGATGGGCCCGATGCGCAGACCGCTGCGATCCTGACGACGCTCGAGCGCCATGGCGCGCCCGCGACGTTCTTCGTCATCGGCCGCCAGGCCTCCGCGCGACCCGAGCTGGTGCGCCGCGAGCTGCGCGACGGCTTTGCCGTCGAAGATCACACCCACGACCACGCCCGCCTCGCCGGCCTTGGCGAGGCGGCGCAGCGCGCGCAGATCGCCCGTGGCGCCGCGGCGATCACCGCCACCGGTGCACCGGTGCCACGGCTGCTGCGCCCGCCCTACGGCGCGTATGACGCGGCGACGCTGCGGATCCTGCGCTCCGAGCAGCGCCTGGCGGTCCTGTGGAGCGTCGACACCCGCGACTACACCCGGCCCGGCAGCGACCAGATCGTCGCCGCCGCGCTGGCCGGTGCGCGACCCGGCGCGATCGTGCTGCTGCACGACGGCGGCGGCGATCGCCGCCAGACCGCCGCCGCGCTCGCGCGCATCGTGCATCGCCTCCGCCAACGCCACTATCACCTCGTCACCGTTCCAGAGCTGCTGCGCCTCGATCCCCCAGGAGCCGGTGGCGGACAGGACCTCCGAGAGCAACCTGACAAGCTGGGTTGATGGCTGCTCGCGAACGGCTGCCGGGCGTCAACCTCGTCGAGCCCCGGCGCTTCCGGCCGACTCTGCACTACGAGCTGCTCGTCTGCGGTCTCGTCGGTCACGAGTTGATCGGCAGCGACGCACGACGGCTCTCCGACGACAGCCTGGTCGCCCGCGAGATCGACGGCGTGCGCTGGCATCGTTGCCTGCGCTGTGACTCCTGGCTGCCGGTCGGCGCCCCCGCGGCGCCCGCGCGCGAGCGCCCGCCCGAGCGCGACGAGATCGACCTTCCGCTGCGCGGCAAGCCGCTGCGCGACAAGATCGTGCTGCGGATCATCGCCGTCAATCGCGCGCTGCACTTCCTCGTGCTCGGCCTGATCGCGGTCGTGATCTTCGTGTTCGCATCGCACCGCGACACGCTGCGCGGACCGTTCTACCGGACGCTCGCCGACCTGCAGACCGGCGCCAGCTCCGACGCGCCCGCATCGCAGCACGGCCTGCTGCACGACGTCGAGCGCGCGTTCTCGCTGCAGTCGGACACGCTGAAGCTCGTCGCGGCAGTGTTCGTGGTCTACGCGCTCGTCGAGGGCCTCGAGGCCTACGGCCTCTGGCGCGGGCGACGGTGGGCCGAGTACCTGACGCTGATCGTGACCGCGTCGCTGCTGCCACTGGAGATCTACGAGCTCTCCCAATGACTGTCCGCGTTCAAGCTCGTCACCCTGGCGATCAACCTCGCCGTCGTCGCGTACCTGCTGTGGGCCAAGCGGCTGTTCGGACTCCGCGGCGGCGTCGCCGCCGAGCACCGCGAACGCGAGATCGACGTCGGCTGGCAGGCCCTGGAGCGCAGCGCTCCGGAGATCGTCGCGGCGCCGCAGCCCTCCAGCCCTCGCTCGACCTGACGGCGTGCGGCGGGCGCTCGTGCCGTGCAGCGGGCCAGCTCCGCGCCGGCGCGCTACGGTGCAGCGATGCGGCGCAAGCTCATCCTCGGCGTAGTCCTCGCCACCGCGCTCGGCGCGGTCGCCGGGCTGCACCGGATGATCAAGCCCGTCCCGAGCTGACCGGCCGCCCAGGTGATCGGGCGCAGCCTCCGCCATGACCTCGGCCGCGCGCGGCGCGGCCTGCGCCGCCGCCTCGAGCGCGCCCACGTGCCGCCCACGCCGCGCGAAGGCCGCTCGGCGGGCTTTCGCGAGGACCCCCACGAGCGCTTCTGGTGGCACAGGCTCGCGGCGACGGACTACGTGCCGGCGCTGTACGCCAACCTGCGCGAGGACGAGTGGGCGGTCATGGAGGGCTGGTTCGCCGAGACCGGCCGGCGCGGCCGGATCGCCGAGATCAACGTGCCTGCGATGGCGCTCGTCAGCGGCCTGATCGCGGGCAACGGCATCCGCCGCGTCGTCCAGCTCGGCCACTACTACGGCTACTCGGCGCTGCTGCTCGGCTTCGCGCTGCGTGCCACCGGCGTCGACGGCCCCTCGCTCGTGACGGTCGATCTCGACCGCGCCGCGAGCGACTTCACGCTGAAGTGGATCAGGGCGGCGCGGCTCGCCGACACCGTGCACGTGCTCACCGGCGACTCCACCGACCCGGCGCTGCCCGCGCTCGCGCGCGAGCGGCTCGGCGGGCCACCCGAGATCGTGCTCGTCGACTCCTCGCACGCCTACGCGCACACGCTGCGCGAGCTCGACCTGTGGGCGCCGCAGCTGGCGCCCAACGCGCTGCTCCTGCTGCACGACGCGAGCGTCTTCGCGCAGGGCTTCGACCCGACGGGCGCGGGCGGCGTGCGCCGCGCCGTCGACGAGTGGCTCGCGGCGAACCCTGCGTGGAGCGGCATGACGCTCAACGGCGCGGTCGCGCCCGGCGCCGACGGCGACGCGCTGGTCTACAAGGACGCCTGCGGGCTGGCGATCCTCCAGCGCCGCGCGAGCTGACGCGCACGCGGCGGCTCAGCCCGGCGCCCGCCCCAGACACGGCGATCGGCGCGCCTGACGCGCACGCGTCACGCTCAGCCCGGCGCCCGCCGAGCCACGACGACCGGCGCGCCTGACGCGCACGCGTCACGCTCAGCGCGCCTGACGCGCGCGCAGCCTCAGCCCGCCGCCCGCCGGGCCACGACGACGAGCGCCGCGCCCGACACGACCTCCTCGCCGGCGCCGACCAGCACCTCGACGACCTCGCCGTCGAACGGCGCGTCGAGCGCCGTCTCCATCTTCATCGCCTCGAGCGTCAGCAGCCGCTGGCCGGCGCCGACCCGATCGCCCGCGGCGACGTCGACGCGCCAGATGCTCGCCGACAGCGGCGCCTCGACGACCGTCGCCCCGGGCGGGACCTCGAACGCCGGCCCGAGGGAGGACGCCGGAGCGGCGACCTCCGGCCGCGGATCGAACTCGCCGGCCGCGGCCCACGCCGCGCGCTCGGCCTCGAACGCCGCCGACTGGCGCGCGCGGAAGGCCGCGATGCCGTCGGCCTCGCGCTCGACGAAGGCGCGGTTCTCGGCGAGCGTGAAGCTGCCCTCCTCGATCTCGATCGGCAGCCGCCCGGCGGCGAGGTCGGCGCGCTGCTCGAGCAGCTCGTCCGCGCCGACGGGATGCCAGCGGATGCGGTCGAAGAAGCGCAGCAGCCACGGCGAGCCGGGCTCGAACGGCGGGTCGGTGCGGTAGCGGCTCCAGACCTGGGTCGTGCGGCCGACGAACTGGTAGCCGCCCGGCCCCTCCATCCCGTAGATGCACAGGTACGCGCCGCCGATGCCGACCGCGTTCTCCGGCGTCCACGTCCGCGCCGGGTTGTACTTCGTCGTCACGAGCCGGTGGCGCGGATCCAGCGGCGTCGCCACCG
>JAWVGK010000125.1:0-9390 GCA_033855155.1 Solirubrobacteraceae bacterium
AGCCTGCTCGAGCGCCAGCGCGTCGCCAACGAGGCCGTCGGCACGCTCGACGCGATCGCGATCGCCGTCGACGGCGTCGACGCCAACGCGCAGGTCTTCCAGATCCGCGACGGCGTGCTGTCGGACCGCCAGTCCTTCTACCTCTCCAACGAGACCGGGCGCGAGCTCGCCGAGGTCGCCGAGGAGTTCCTGCTGCAGTACTACGACGCGACGATGGCGATCCCGGCGCAGGTCATCGTCCAGCTCGCGGTGCAGGGCACGGACGCGATCGGCGAGGCGCTGTCGATGCGCCGCGGCGCGCGCGTCGAGGTGCGCGCGGCCGAGCGCGGCGACAAGCGCCGCATCCTCGAGCTCGCCGAGCGCAACGCGCAGCTGGCGCTCGACCAGGAGCGCCTGAAGGACGAGCGCCGCCGCCAGCAGCGCGTCGAGGCGCTCGACGGGCTCGCGCGCGTGCTCGACATGGACGCCCTGCCGCTGCGCATCGAGTGCTTCGACATCTCGAACCTCATGGGCACGAACACCGTCGCCTCGATGGTCGTCTTCGAGGCCGGCGCTCCGAAGAAGAGCGACTACCGGCGCTTCAACGTCCGAACGACGATCGAGGGGGTGCCCGACGACTTCGCCGCGATGGAGGAGGTCCTCGGCCGCCGGCTGGCGCGCTGGGAGGCCGAGCAGGACCTCAGCCCCAACGACCCCAAGCGCAACGAGTCCTTCGCGACGCTGCCCGGCCTCGTCGTGATCGACGGCGGCCCGGGCCAGCTGTCGGCGGGCGTCCGCGCGCTGCAGGGCTTCCTCGATCGCGGCGTGACCGTCGTCAGCCTCGCCAAGCGCATCGAGGAGGTCTTCGTCCCCGGTCGCCACGAGCCGCTCGTGCTCGCGCACGACACCCCCGAGCTGCAGCTGCTACAGCGCGTGCGCGACGAGGCCCACCGCTTCGCGATCGCCCATCACCGCCAGCGCCGCGACCGGCAGATGACGGAGTCCGTGCTCGACGGTCTGCCGGGGGTCGGACCGAAGCGCAAGCGCGCCCTGCTGCAGCACTTCGGCTCGCCCGACTCGGTGCTCGCGGCGTCGCGCGAGGCGCTCGAGGCGGTGCCCGGCCTGCCGTCGAAGACCGCCCGCGACGTGTACGCCTACCTCAACCGCACGTCGGGTTGAGCGGGCCGACCGCGCGACCCGCCAGAATCAACCGCGTGAGCATCGTCGAGGCATCCGCACCCGGCTCCAGCTCGAACCTCGAGGACCTCGTCGTCATCACGGGCTTCTCGGGCGCCGGCAAGTCGACGGCGATGAACGTCTTCGAGGACACGGGCTACTTCTGCGTCGACAACCTGCCGCCGGAGATGATCCGCGCGCTCGTCGACCTGTTCGTCCACGAGGGGTCGAAGGTCGTGCGCGCGGCGATCGTCTCCGACGTCCGCGGCGGCGACCTCTTCGACGCCCTCAGCGACGTGCTCGACGACCTCCGCGAGCACGGCGTCAACCACCACGTGCTGTTTCTCGACGCCGACGAGGAGACGCTGCTGGGCCGCTACAAGGAGACCCGTCGCCGCCACCCGCTGAGCCAGACCGGCTCGGTTGCGCAGGGGATCGCCGCCGAGCGCACGGCGCTCGCGCCGTTCAAGCAGCGCGCCGACCTCGTGCTCGACACGAGCGGCATCAGCGCCGCGACGCTGCGCCGGCGCGTCATCGACGAGTTCCTGCCGCGCGGCTCCAGCGCGAAGCTCGCGCTGACGTTCACGTCCTTCGGCCACAAGCACGGCACCCCGCGCGACGCCGACACGATCATCGACGTGCGCTTCCTGCCCAACCCGCACTGGGAGCCGAAGCTGCGCCCCCTGACCGGCTTCGACCCGCAGGTCGTCGAGTACATCGAGCGCGGCGGCAAGCTGCAGGCCTTCTACGACCTCTTCGACCCACTGCTGGACTTCCTCATCCCGGAGTACATCGCCGAGGGCAAGGCGCACCTGGGCGTCGCGATCGGCTGCACCGGCGGTCGCCACCGCTCGGTCGCGATCGCCGAGGCGCTCGCCTCGCGCTATCGCGGGCGCGAAGACGTCGAGGTCGACGTCGCCCACCGCGACGTCGGACGGCTGGCGCGATGATCGTCCACGTCGCCTTCGAGGTCTCGAACCTCGCCCGCTCGGCGCGCTTCTACGACGCGATCTTCTTCTCGCTCGGCGCGCGGCGGCTGTTCGAGAGCGGCGGCGCGATCGCCTACGGCCGCGACCGCGAGCAGTTCTGGATCGTCGCCCGCGGCGAGACCCCGGCGCCGGGCTACGGTCACGTCGCGCTCGCCGCCGCCGGCCGCGCGGCCGTCAACGGCGCCCATGCGGCCGGCCTCCAGCACGGCGGGCGCGACGACGGCGCGCCGGGGCCGCGCCCGCAGTACGGCCCGACGTACTACGCGGCGTACCTGCTGGACCCGGACGGCCTGCGCGTCGAGCTCGTCGCCGGCGCTCGCTGAGCCCCCGCCGTCCACCGGCGGCGCAGGCTCGCGTACGAGATTCGTCCAGTGCTCTTCAACGTACGGGTATCGCTGTCGACAACGCTCCTTGTAAGGCACGCCTCGCGCTTCGGGTCTCCCGGTACCGCGATAGGACCTCCGCACACCCTGTCGAGCGGGCTCAGTCCCCAGGAGAAGGACCATGTTCCCGAAGCGCCGCGCATCGTTGAGCAGCAGGCCAACCGCACGTTCTGCGATCCTCGTCGGGTGCTGCCTGGCCGGCGCGTTCGCACCGGCTGCCGCGCAGGCCACCCCCGAGGCGACCGTGTCGCTGTCGCTGTCGAACGTCGATCCGGTCCGGGTCGGCGACGCGCGCCAGGGCCAGCTGATCATCAGGAACATCGGCGCGGACACGGACACGGGCACGATCAACGTGTCGGACATCACGCTCGTCCCGTCCTGCGGCGGCGCCTCGGACAGCCTCGGATCATGCCTGGCGCCAGACGCCGTCGACCAGCACGTCATCGCCGTCGGCCCGAGCGCCACCGCGACCTCCGGCGCGTGCACGCCCGCACCCGGCTTCGTCGTCGGCCCCGTCGACGACCCCGACACCGGCAAGGTCCGCTTCACGCCGTTTCCGGCGGGCTCGTCCCTCGGCTGGTCGGCGTCCGGGCAGACGTCCTGCACGATCACCTTCAACTACACGGTGGCGCACAGGCCCGTGCACGACACCGACAACGCGCGCCCCGGCACCCAGACCAACCTCGTCGCGTACGCGAAGATGTCCTGGACGGGCGCGCCGCTGATGCGCTACGAAGGCGTGCGCGTGCTCGCCGTCACCGTCGATCGCGACCAGCCCACCTTGTCGGCGCGCGCGCTGCCGTCGTCGGCGGTCGCGACCGGCCAGTCGATCTACGCGACGGGCACCCTCGACGAGGGAAGCGCACCCACCGGCCCGCTGACGTTCGACCTCTTCAAGGGCGAGGGCTGCGTCGGCGGCACGCCCGTCCAGTCCTACAGCGGCGTGCAGATGAACGGTGCCGGGCTCGGCCAGACGCCGTCGTTCGTCGCCAACGACCCCGGCACGTACTGGTGGCGCGCCACCTACGGCGGCGACCTCGACAACGCTCCGGTCACGTCCGCGTGCAGCAACGGCACGAAGGTCAGCGCGCCCGAGTCTGTGCCCCCGCCGCCTCCGCCGCCGCCGCCGCCGGCGCCCGGAGACGGGTCGACCGGCGGGACGACGCCCCCCGCCGGCACGACCACACCCGGAACCGGTGGCACCGGCGGCACCGGCCAGCGCGCCCCGGCGGTCGTGATCAAGCACGTGCGCCTCGACGCCTTCGCCCTGACCCGCAGGACCTTCGCCCGCGCCACGAAGTCGACCGCGCTCGCCGCGACCGCCGCGTACGCCAAGCCGAAGAAGAAGAAGAAGGCCGCCAAGAAGGGCACGACGATCAAGTACACGCTGTCGTCTCCGGCGTCCGTCAAGATCATCCTCGAGCGCGTGACGAGGGGCCGGCGCGCCGGCGGCTACGCCAACAAGTGCGTCAAGGCGACGAAGAAGCTGCGCAAGAAGAAGTCGTGCGCGCGCTACTCCAAGGTCTCCACGCTCACGCGCGTCCACAAGACCGCGGGCGCCAAGAAGGTGTCCTTCACCGGCCGCGCCGGACGCAAGGTGCTGGCGGCCGGCAGCTACCGGATGCGCGCCGTCGCCAGTGCCGGGCTCGGCACCGACAGCGCCGAGCGCCGGGTGACGTTCAAGATCGTCAAGCGCTGAGCCGCGCTCGTGCGGCGGCTCGCCCGAGTCGCCGCTACGAGAGGCTCGACAGCCCCGCCGCCACGGCGAAGCCGAGCGTCGTCGCCAGACCGGCGACGCGCCCGGCGCCGCGCCGGGCCTCAGGGATCATCGAGTCGATCAGCATGACGAGCAGCGCGCCCGCGGCGAAGCCGTCGACGAGCGCGCGCACCTCGCCGGTGGCGGCGTCGGCGGCGAGGTAGCCGAGCACGGTCGACGCCGCGCAGACGACCGCCACGGCTGCCCACAGCAGCAGGATCCGCCCGCGCTCGCTGCCGGCCCCGCGCATGTCGCGCGCGCTGCCGATCGCCTCGGGCAGGTTCGAGACGAAGATCGCGACGAGCAGGCTCGCGCCGACGCCGCCGCCGGTCGCGAGGCCGATCCCCAGCACGAGCTGCTCGGGGACCCCGTCGAGGAACGCGCCGAGCGCCAGCGCCGTGCCGGCGCCCGGCGACCCGCCGCCGCGCCCGTCCTTGGAGCGGCGCCCGATCAGGCCGTCGAGCGCGAAGTACGTCGCCGCCCCCGCGGCGAGGCCGGCCGCCGTCCAGCCGAGGCCGCCGCTGTGGATGCCCTCGTCGGCGAGCTCGAAGCTCACGGCGCTGATCAGCGCGCCCGCGCCGAACGCGAGCACGAGGCCGACCTGCCGGTCAGACCACTCGCGCGCGAAGGCCAGCAGCGCGCCGAGCACGAGCGACCCGGCCGCGAGCGAGCCCCACCCGATCGCGCGGAGCATCGTCAGCGCCTCCTCGGCGGCGGGGTCATGCGGGCCGTTGTACCCCGCGCCCCGGATCCGTGACTGCACGAGCCGCCGGGCATAATCTTCGCAGCCGGCATGCCCACCGACGACCGCATCGATGCCGTACCGCGCCGCGCCGGCGGCCTGCGCGGCGGCGTCGACCTCGGCGGGACGAAGATCCAGACGGTCGTCGTCGACCGCGACCACGCGGTCCGCGGCGAGGCGCGCCGGCCGACGCCGACGCGCGGCGGCCCGGCCGACGTCGCCGCGGCGATCGCCGCGGCGCTGCGCGACGCCGCCGCCGCCGCCGGCGTGCGCACGACCGACCTCGTCCGCGTCGGCGTCGGCGCGCCGGGCGCGATCGACACGCGCGCCGGAACCGTCTCGAGCGCGAGCAACCTGCCGGGGTGGGCGGACGCCTCCTACGCGCTCGCGCCGGCGCTGTCGCAGGAGCTCGGCACCGCGGTCGCGCTCGGCAACGACGTGCAGGTCGCGACCGACGCCGAGGCGCAGCTCGGGGCGGGCCGCGAGCACCGCTCGATGCTCGGCGTCTTCTGGGGCACCGGCGTCGGCGGCGGCATCGTCCTGCACGACGAGCCGTGGCTCGGCCAGGGCGCCGCCGGCGAGATCGGCCACGTCTGCATCCAGATGCGCGACGGCCTGCGCTGCCCGTGCGGGCGCTCGGGCTGCATGGAGGCTTACGCCGGGCGCGGCGCGATGGAGCGCCGCGCGCGCGAGCTGCACGACGGCGGTGCGCCGACCGAGCTCTTCAAGATCGCCCGCAAGCGCGGCCGCGAGCGGCTGACGAGCGGCATCTGGGCGGCGGCGCTCGAGCGCAAGGACCCGCTCGCGCGCAAGCTCGTCGGGGAGGCCGTCGAGGCGCTCGGGGCGGGCGTGGCGTCGGTCGTCAACGTGCTCGACGTCGAGGCGGTGATCCTCGGCGGCGGCCTCGGCGTGCGTCTCGGCAAGCCCTACGCCGACCGCATCGCGGCGGCGATGCTGCCGCACCTCTTCAGCGACGACCGCCCGCCGGCGGTGCTCGTGGCGGCGCTCGGCGACCTCGGCGGCGCGATCGGCGCGAGCCTGCTGACGCCCGTCGCCGCGGCCGCGGCGTAGCGCCGCGCCGGCGCCGCCAGCGCCGCCGCTCGGCGACCTCGGCGGCGCGATCGGCGCGAGCCTGCTGACGCCGGTCGCCGCGGCCGCGGCGTAGCGCCGCGCCGGCGCCGCCAGCGCCGCCGCTGGGCTCAGCCGCCGGCGAGCGCCGCCTGCGCGGCCTGCAGCTCGTCGTCGGCGACGAGCGCGAAGCCGAGCGCGTGCAGCGCGTCGGCGTCGGTCTCGATGCCGCGCGCCGCGAGCTCGCCCGCGATCCGCTCCCACGCCTGCCGGCGCACGCCGCTGGGCGCCTGGCGCAGGCGCAGCGACATCTGCACGGACAGCTCGATCGCCGCGAGCTTCGAGCGCTCGATCTTCAGGCTCGTCGAGGCCGGCTCGGGATCGAGCACGCGCTCGCCGGCGCCGGTCGTCGCGAACAGGCGCAGGTCGACGGTTGCGAGGTCGCCGCCCGCGTCCGGCGCGAGCGACGCGACCGCGCCGACGTTGCGCACGGTCGTGGCCGGCTCGTGCTGCTGATCTGCGCTGTCGGGCATGCGCCGAACGCTAGTTGGTCAGCGCGCGTCGGGGCCTGCGGGTCTTGGCCTGTGCCTTCGGCTCCGGCTCGGATTCGGGCTCGGGCTCGGGTTCGGGCGGCGGGGCGGGCTGCGGCGCGTCGGGCTCCTCGGCGTCGCCGCCGATCGCGCGGCGGTGCTCGAGCCAGTGCGACATGAGGATCTGGATCGTCCCGCCGATCGGGATCGCGACGAGCGCGCCGACGATGCCCGCGACCTCGACGCCGATCAGCACGGAGATGAGGATCGCCAGCGGCGACATCGCGATCGTGCGCCCGTAGACCAGCGGCTGGATGAGGTGGTTCTCGAGCTGCTGGTAGACGATCGTGAAGACGATCACCGCGGCGCCCGCGGTCGCCGAGTCGATGAACGCGATCAGCGCCACGATGACCGCGCCGAGCGTCGCGCCCGCGAGCGGGATCAGGTCGAGGACCGCGACGAGCAGCCCCAGCGCGAGCGCGTACGGGACGCCGACGATCAGCAGGAAGATCGTCGACGCGACCCCGGCGATGAGGCTGATCAGCAGGTTGCCCGTCACGTAGCGCCCGATCAGGTGGTAGATGTCGTCGGCGATCACGCGCGCGCCCGGCCGCAGCCGCGGCGACAGCAGCGAGATCAGGCGCTCGACCCACTGCGGCCCCTCGAGCACCATGAACAGCGTCAGGAACGTGATCGTCACGACGCCGGCGACGAACGTCGCGACGCTGCGCCCGACGTCGAGCGCCGCGCTCGCGCCGCCCGCCAGCGAGGTCGTCGCGGAGGCGTTGCCGTCGACCGCCTTCTGCACGCGCTCGACCACGTCGTACTTCGTCTCGAGGAAGCCCAGCGGCCCGCGGCCGGCGGTCAGCTCGCGGACGTAGCCCGGCACCGCCTGGACGAGGTCGGAGACCTGCTGCACCAGCGTCGGGATGACGAGCGCGCCGACGCCGGCGATGCAGGCGATGACGAGCAGGTACACGATCGCCGCCGCCGCGCCGCGGCGCCGGAAGCCGTGGCGCTGCAGCGCGTCGACGGCCGGGTTCAGCGCCAACGCGAGCAGCACCGAGACGAAGATCCACACGAGCACGCGCTCGGACATCAGCACGACCTTGACGGCCGTCACGACGCCGAGCAGCACGAGCGCGACCATCAGCACGGTCCGCGGGCGGATCGAGACGACGTGCTCGGAACGCAGGTCCGGTGCGGGGCTGCTCGACATCGCCAGACCCCTTACCCGCTGCGGCCAGCGTGTCTGCGCCAGACCGAATAGATTTCCCGCTCCGGCGCGACGTGGGGAGGACCTCGCCCGCACGCAGCACGTTCAGATCCCGTGAAAGGACGTATCGAGTATGCCCGTACGCGTTGGAATCAACGGCTTCGGCCGTATCGGCCGCAATGTCTTTCGTGCCGCGCAGGCGGCTCAGGCCGATATCGAGTGGGTCGCGGTCAACGACCTCACCGACAACGCGACGCTCGCGCACCTGCTGCGCTACGACTCGATCCTCGGCCCCTATCCCGGAACCGTCGAGCTCGACGACGACGGCCTCGTCGTCGACGGCAAGCAGATCATCGTCAAGGCCGAGCGCGATCCCGCGGAGCTGGGTTGGGGCGACCTCGGCGTCGACGTCGTGCTCGAGTCGACCGGCTTCTTCACGAAGCGCGACGGCGCCGCCAAGCACCTCGCCGCCGGCGCGAAGAAGGTCGTCATCTCCGCGCCCGCGACCGACGAGGACATCACCGTCGTGCTCGGGGTGAACTTCGACCTCTACGACAAGAACTCCCACGACGTGATCTCCAACGCCTCGTGCACGACGAACTGCCTGGCGCCGTTCGCGAAGGTCATCCACGAGGCCGTCGGCATCCAGCACGGCCTGATGACCACGATCCACGCGTACACCGCCGACCAGAACCTGCAGGACGGGCCACACTCCGACCTGCGCCGCGCGCGCGCCGCCGCGATCAACCTCGTGCCGACGTCGACCGGCGCCGCGAAGGCCGTCGGCCTCGTGCTGCCCGAGCTCAACGGCCGCCTGCACGGCTTCGCCGTCCGCGCCCCCGTCCCGACGGGCTCGATGGTCGACCTGACGTTCGTCGCCCAGAAGGAGACCACCGTCGAGGAGGTCAACGCCGCCTTCGCGGCCGCCGCCAGCAGCGGCCCGCTGGAGGGCATCCTGCAGTACACCGAGGATCCGATCGTCTCCAGCGACATCGCCGGCAACCCGCACTCGTCGATCGTCGACGGCCTGCTGACGAGCGTCATGGAGGGCACGCTCGTGAAGGTCGTCTCCTGGTATGACAACGAGTGGGGCTACTCGAACCGCTGCGTCGACGTCCTGCAGCAGGTCCTGTGAGGACACTCGACGACCTCGGCGACGTCGACGGCCTGCGCGGCCTCGTGCGCGTGGACTTCAACGTGCCGCTCGACGGCGCCACGGTCACCGACGACGCCCGCATCCGCGGCGCGCTGCCGACGATCGAGGAGCTGCGCGAGAAGGGCGCGAAGCTGCTGCTCGTCTCGCACCTCGGCCGGCCGAAGGATCGCGAGCCCGAGTTCTCGCTCGCGCCGGTCGCCGACCACCTCGCGGGGCTGCTCGGCACCGACGTCGCGCTCGCGCCCGACCTCGACTCGGTGCCCGACGGCGACGTCGTGATGCTCGAGAACATCCGCTACGAGCAGGGCGAGACGAAGAACGACCCCGACCTGTCGGCGCGCCTCGGCGCGCTCGCGGACTTCTACGTCAACGACGCCTTCGGCGCCGCGCACCGC
>JAWVGK010000126.1:0-8488 GCA_033855155.1 Solirubrobacteraceae bacterium
AGCTCGAACGTCTGCGGCACGCCGACCGCTTCGAACGCGACGTCCGCGCCAAGCCCGTCGGTGAGCTCCATGATCCGGGCCAGCGCGTCCTCGCGACCGTTGTTGATCGTCGTATCGGCACCGAAGCGCGCGGCGCTCTCCAGCCGGCCGTCGTCGAGATCGATCGCGACGATGTGCCCAGGCGTGTAGAGCGACGCCGTGAGCATCGCCGCCAGCCCGATCGGCCCGGCGCCGACGATCGCGACGACGTCTCCCGGTGCGACCATGCCGTTGAGCACGCCGACCTCATAGGCGGTCGGGAGGACGTCGGCGAGGAACAGCACCTGCTCGTCGCTCAGCTCGTCCGGGACCTTGTAGACGGAGTTGTCGGCGAACGGCACGCGTGCGTACTCGGCCTGGAGCCCGTCGATCAGGTGCCCGAAGATCCAGCCGCCGCCGCCCTGGCACTGGCCGTAGCGCCTCTCCCTACAGAAGCGACAGTGCCCGCACGAACTCACGCACGACAGCAGCACGCGGTCGCCGATCGTGACGGTGCTGACGTTGCGCCCGACCTCCACGACGGTACCCACCGCCTCGTGCCCGAGCACGGTGCCAGGCGTCGTCTCGGGCATGTCGCCCTTGAGGATGTGCAGATCGGAGCCACAGATCGTCGAGCTGTCGATCCGGACGACGACGTCGGTCTGGTCGATGATCGTCGGGTCCCTCACGGTGTCCCAGCCGCGCTGGCCGGGCCCGTGGTACACGAGAGCCTTCATGTGTCGCCTCCTGCTGATCGTCGATCTGGGTGAACGTCACCGTCGCAGCGGGTCGCCAGCTCGCCATCCGTAGCAACCGGCGCCCGGCGGCCGGGGAACTACCGCATGTCGAGCGTGCGGCGCAGTGCGCCGCGGCGGGGTCGAGATCGGTGACTTCCCCGAGCCCGCGCCGGACTACTACGGATGGCGCCGGACCCGGGCTCGCCTACGGTGACATGCATGTTCAAGACGATCGTCTCCGGAACCGACGGTCAGCGTGGCCGCGGTGCGGCGTCGCTGTCGCAGGTCATCGCAACCGCGACGGGCGCGCGCCAACTGCTCGTCGGCGTCGAGTGGGACTGCCCGCTGCCGCTCGCGCAGTCCTACGCGCAGGATCGCGCCGCGCTCGAGGCTGAGCTGCGGGAGGTCCGTGACGACGTCGCCCCGGATGCGCTGACGCGCGTCGCGTTCGGCCTGTCGGCGGCGGATGCGCTGCGAGAGGTCGCCGACGAAGTGCGCGCGGATCTGATCGTCGTCGGATCGCGCCATCGCAGCCGCCTGAAGCGATTCGCGTCGCTCGACATCGCCATGCAGGTCTTCCACGATGCGCTGTGCGCGGTCGCGCTCGCGCCCGACCACCTCGCGCCCTGCCGCGCGCTCAAGCGCATCGGGGTCGGGATCGACGGCAGCCCCGAGTCGGCCGCCGCGCTCGACATCGCACTCGAGCTCGCGCGACACGACGGCGCGGAGGTGGCCCTGCTGGCCGTAGCCAGCGACGTTCATGCCGCATCGCCGGCGCTCGCGATGGGCATGCCCTCCCTCGACGCGTATCACGAGACCCTCGACGCCGGCGCCCACCTGGCCCGCAACGCGCTCGGCGCCGCGCTGGCACGGTGTGACGGCGCGCGTACGGCGGGCGATGTGGGGATGGGGGATCCCGCGACCGAGCTGATCGCGCTGTCCGCCGGCTGCGACCTGCTGGTGCTGGGCTCGCGCCGCTGGGGGGCGGTGCTCCGGCTCGCATTGGGGAGCACGACCGAAGCGGTCATGCGCGAGGCGCGCTGTCCCGTGCTCGTGCCACCTCGGGGCCTTGCCGCGGGCAAGCACGAGGCGCTCCGCGCCGCCCGCGCGAACGTCCTCATCTGAGAGAGCGATACGGCGGTTCGACGATCCGCCGCGCCAGCAGCGAACCGCGCGCCGACGACGGTCCCCTCCGCGCCCAGACGGGCTGTCAGTCGTGACGGCTGGCGATCAGCTGGCTGTCGGCGCGTGCGATGAGCTCGGTCGCGCTCTCGTCGGCGGCGAGCTCGGCGAACCCCGTGCGGATCGCGCTCGCCTCGCTTGCACCGGCGAGCGCGCCGGCGATCGAGCTGAAGCGCTCGCGCACCTCGGCGAGCGTCATGTTGGGCATCGCGCAGAGGAACTCGTCGCCGGCGAGACGCACGATCAGGTCGTATGAACGCAGATGCTGGGCGATCAGCGCGACGACGCGCTTGAGCAGCCGGTCGCCGGCGGCGTGACCTTCGGCGTCGTTGATGCGCTTCAGTCCGACCGCGTCGACGTAGGCGACGACGAGGGTGCCGCCGGTCCGGCGATTGCGGTCCACTTCGTGATCGAGGTCGATCAGCCCCGCTGCCCGGGTGCGCGCCCCCGTGAGCGGGTCGATCTCGGTCATCGCCAGCGCCCGAGCCAGCGCTTCGCGATCTGCGAGCGCTTGCAGGCGGTCGCGGGCACCCTGCTCGCGATCTGTCGCGGCGGCCTCGCGGTCGAGCGCGGCTTGGGTGCGATGCTCGGCCGCCAGCTCGCGGTACTGCGTCGCGCGCTGGCGTTGCCTCGAGGCGCGCATGACGATCTCGGCACCTGTCACCGCGCGCGTGCCGTCCTTGGCGTAGTAGACGTCGGACTGCGCCATCGCCAGATCGCGAGCGGTCGCGGCCCGATCGCGCGCGAGCCCGGCCAGGTCGCGGGCCTGCGCGGTCGCGTCGCGCTCGTGGGCGCTCTGAAGGCGCCCGGTTGCGGTCAGCTCCCGCTGACGCGCGGAGCGCTCACGGATGTCACGCGTTGCTTCGTGCTCCTGGGGATCGACGCCGTGCGCGAGGTCGCGGTCGCTCGCGGCCTGATCGCGATCAGACGCGACCTGGTCGCTGTCGGCGCTGGTCTGGTCGCGCTCGGCGCTTGACTGATCGGCATCGGCGAGCGTCTGGTCGCTGTCGGCGAGCGTCTGGTCGCTGTCGGCGAGCGTCTGCTCGTCGTCGATCCGTCCCGAAGCGGAGATGCTGCCCTCATGCTGCCGGTTGCGCGCCCCGTTGACGGATTTCTGGGGACGATCACCTGACGATGGGTCGGCCACGACGGCCTCCAAGGCGGCTGGACGAGGGTCTCGAAGATCCCCGCGACCATCCAATTGACTCCTTCAAGTTACAGGGTGCACCAAGCGCATACGTAGACAGATCGGTATGAATCCTCGTCGCGCGGCCGCCCTGGCGGCTGCCGGTGGCGGCGCGCGCGCGGCGCTCCGACGTACTGCGATCCCACGAGCTCCGACTGATAGTATGCGCGCATATGGTGCTCGCCGCCGAGACGGCTCGATGACACAGCCGCGAGCCGCACCGCCGGACGGGCCGGCGACGAGCCCGGGCTTTCGGATGTGGCTGGTCATGCTCGCGTGGCAGCGTGCGATCAAGGCCGTGCTACGGCCGCTGGAGATCACGCACGTCCAGTTCGTGCTGCTCGCCGGGACGTGGTGGCTGAGCAGCAGGGACGGCCCGCCGACGCAGGCGCAGCTCGCCTCCCACAGCCACACAGACCCGATGATGACCAGCCAGGTCCTGCGCCGGCTGGAGGACAAGCAGCTCGTCGAGCGCTTCGCGGACACGATCGACGCGCGCGCCAAGCGCGTGCGCCTGACGAGCAGCGGACAGGCGCTGCTGGCGCGGGCGCTGCCCGCGGTCGAGGCCGCCGACGCCGACTTCTTCGCCCCCGTCTCGCGCCCCGAGCTGCTGCGGATGCTGACCCGCCTGGCCGACGACGACGAGGACCACCGATGACCACCTCCACCACCACGACGGTTCACGCGCCCGCACGCCAACCGTTCGACTTCGCGTTGTCGCTGCGCTTCGTCGAGAGCTTCCCGGCGATGGCCGGCGAGCAGTGCACCGACGGCGGCACGCTGACGTGCGCGCTGCGCGCCGGCGGGAGCACGGTCGGGGCCCGGATCAGCGCAGACGGCGCGGGCCTGCGCTTCACGCGGCGGGCCCGCTCGGCGAGAGCACCGTGGCCGAGGTCACCGACCGGCTGTCGTTTCGGCTCGGGCTCGGCGACGACGTCGCCGCGTTCTACGCGCTCGCTGCCGACGACCCGCCGTTTCAGCGCGTCGTCGAGCGCCTGCACGGCTACCACCAGGTCAAGTTCCCGTCGCCGCTGGAGCTGCTGTGCTGGGCGATCCTCGGCCAGCGCGCGCCACTGCCCGTCGCCCGCAGGATGAAGCAGGCGATCGTCGCCCGGGCGGCCAACGGGATCGTCGTCGACGGGCGCGAGCTGTGGGCGTTCCCGGACCTCGAGCAGCTGCTCGAGCTCACGCAGGACGAGCTCGCCGGCCTGATCGCCAACCGCCGCAAGGCCGCCTACCTGCACGGCGCGTTTTGCCACTGGCAGGAGATCGACGAGGCGTTCCTGCAATCCGGCGATCACGAGCAGGTGCGACAGCGCCTGCTGGAGATCCGCGGCGTCGGGCCGTGGTCATCGACGTTCCTCATGGTCCGCGGACTCGGCCGCACCGAGACGATCGGCCCCGACCGCGAGGGCAGGCTCGCCGCCGGCCGCGTCTACGGCCGCACGCTGACCGATGCCGAGTTCGTCCAGCTCGCGGGACGCTACGAGGGGTGGCAGGGCTACTGGGGCCACTACCTGCGCGTCGGCGGCTGAGCCGGCGTTCACCACCCGCGAACGTCCTCGGCTACCGTCGTCGGAGCGATGACGATCGTCGAGCTCACGGGGCTGAGCCCTGCTGCGCCGCCGCAGCGCCTGGCCGTGGCCTCCGACGCACCCGCGATAGCCGCGCTCATGCGTGCGTCGGTGCTCAAGCTGTTCCCGCTCGTCTACGACGAGCGCCGCACCGCCAGCGCGGCGCTGCACATCGCGCGCCTCGACGCCCAGCTGATCGACGACGGCACGTACTTCGTGCATGTCGCCGGCGGCGAGATCGTGGCCTGCGGCGGTTGGAGCAGGCGCCGCAAGCTCTACGCGGGCTCGGGCTCGGCCGCCGACGACGCTCGGCTGCTCGATCCCGCGAGCGAGCCGGCACGCGTGCGGGCGATGTTCGTGCGCGGCGACTGGACGCGGCGCGGGCTGGGGCGGGCGATCCTCGAGTCCTGCGTACGCGCAGCGCGCGACGAGGGCTTCACGCGGCTCGTCCTGTGCGCGACCCTGCCGGGCGTGCCGCTGTACCGGTCGTTCGGGTTTCGCGAGCTCGAGCGCTTCGAGCTGACGATGCCCGACGGCGTCGCGCTCGACGCGGTCGCGATGGAGCGCCCCGATCGACTCCTGAAGCGGCCTCGGTCCTCAGCGCGAGCGGCGGCAGCTGAGCCGCCCGACGACGAGGCCGCCGACGAAGCCGCCGATCGCAGCCGCGGGAACCGGGTTGCGCGCCGCCGCCTGCGAGGCCGACCGACCGACCTTGGCTGCGCCGTCGCGCACGGCCGGCGGCGTGCCGTCGCCGGCGCTGCCGCGCACGTCGTCGACGCGCTGCTTGACCTCGTCGAGCTTCGCCTTGGCCTGCTGCCTCGCCTCGTCGATCTTCGCGTGCGCCTGCGCCTTGACGTCGGTCTTGGCGGCGAGCGCCTCGACGGTGTCGCCGAGCTCCTCGCGGGTCTGCTCGATGTCGTTGCGGATCTCGTCCGGGGTGCGGTTGGGCATCCCTATCGCCTGCCCGCCTGTGCGCGCTGCTTGGTCGATGCAACGTCCTCCTTGACCGTCTCGACGGTCTGCTCGGGCATCGGCGGCGTGGCCTCCTGCACCTGCTTCTTGGCGCTCAGCGCGAGCACACCGGCGATCGCGCCATAGGCGACGGTCACGATCAGCGCGGCGAGCCATGGCGCCATCGCCTCGGACAGCGCGAGGATCAGGCACGCGGTCAGCGCCGCGAGGGCGAACAGGCCGAACAGGCCGGCACCGCCGAACATGCCGGCGCCGACGCCGACGCGCTTGCCCTTCTCGCCGAGCTCGGCCTTGGCGAGCTCGACCTCCTGGCGCACGAGCGTCTTGGTCTGCTCGCTGAGCCGGCGCGTGAGGTCGGCGATCGACTGGTCGCTCGTCGGGATCCTGCCGTTGGGCTCTGTCATCACAGAACCTCCTTCGGGGGTGTCGGCTGACTCGGTCTCGTAGCGGGGATGACTACCCGACGCCCGCAGGCGGCTCACGTCCCCCTGCGGACGTGGCGCGCGAGCTACCGCGGCCGCGGGTCCTCGACGGTGATCGCCCACAGCTCCCGATCGGTCCAGCCGCCGTGCAGGCGCAGGTAGCGCAGGGCGAGGCCTTCGTGGCGGAAGCCGACCTTCGCGAGCACCCGCATCATGCGATAGACCCTACGCGCGGCGGGGTACGCGGCGGGTGTTCGCTATGGCGCCCGGCGCTATGGTGGGCTCCGAAAACTCCGTGGGACGTACGAGTCGTCCGTTGGCGATTCGGCGGACCACGGTCTAGGGCGCTCGGTCGCTGCACCCGGCGGCCCTCGTCGCCGACGACCGACGGACCGTGCCAGCGGCCGCCGGCACGTGAGCGGCGGATCGCCAGCGGGTACCGGTCACGGGCGATGAAGCCGCCCTTCGTCCGCCAGCTCGCACGCGACCGGCTCGGCCTCGCCCGCGCCGCGCAGTCCAAGCGCAGCGAGCAGCTGACGCCGCGCACCGCGCTGGCCGACCGCGTCGTGAGCTCCGTGTGCCCGTACTGCGCCGTCGGCTGCGGCCAGAAGGTGTTCGTCAAGGACGAGCGGGTCATCCACATCGAGGGCGACCCCGACTCGCCGATCTCACGCGGGCGGCTGTGCCCGCGCGGGTCGTCGTCGCTGTCGCTCGTGACGTCGCCGCTGCGCGAGACGAAGGTCCGCTACCGCCGCCCGCACGGCGCCGACTGGGAGGACCTCGACCTCGATGCCGCGATCGACATGATCGCCGACCGCGTCATCGACACGCGGCGGCGCACGTGGCAGGACGCGGACGAGCACGGCGTGCCGCTGAACCGCACGCTCGGCTTCGCGCACCTCGGCGGTGCGACGCTCGACAACGAGGAGAACTACCTGCTGAAGAAGTGCTTCACGGCGCTCGGCGCGGTGTCGATCGAGAACCAGGCCCGCATATGACACTCCAGCACGGTCCCCGGTCTGGGGACCTCGTTCGGGCGCGGCGGCGCCACCACGTTCCTGCAGGACCTTGCGACGGCCGACTGCATCGTGATCGAGGGATCGAACATGGCCGAGTGCCATCCGGTCGGCTTCCAGTGGGTGATGGAGGCGCGCGAGCGCGGCGCGACGATCATCCACGTCGACCCGCGCTTCACGCGCACGAGCGCCGTCGCCGACCTGCACGTGCCGATCCGCACCGGAACGGACATCGCCTGGCTCGGCGGGCTCGTCAACCACGTCATCGCGAACGGGCGTGAGTTCCGCGACTACGTCGTGAGCTACACCAACGCCGCGACGATCGTCACCGACGACTTCGTCGACACCGAGGACCTCGACGGCCTGTTCTCGGGCTTCGACCCCGAGCGGCGCAGCTACGACGTCGTGAGCTGGAGCTACGAGGGCATGCAACGCGGGCGCCCGACGGGCGAGGCCGAGACGGCACGCGCCGAGCAGGCCCACGGCGCGCACGGTGGCGATCTGGACGACGAGCCGCCGCACACCGACCCGACGCTCGAGCACCCGCGCTGCGTGTGGCAGATCCTCAAGCGCCACTACGCGCGCTACACGCCCGAGATGGTGCAGCGCGTGTGCGGCATCTCGCAGGCGGACTTCCACCGCGTCGCGGACGCGATCTGCGCGAACTCCGGGCGCGAGCGCACGACGGCGTTCGTGTACTCCGTCGGCTGGACGCACCACACGACCGGCACGCAGATGATCCGCGCCGCGGCGATCCTGCAGCTGCTGCTTGGCAACATCGGGCGCCCCGGCGGCGGGATCATGGCGCTGCGCGGGCACGCGTCGATCCAGGGGTCGACGGACATCCCGACGCTCTACAACATCCTGCCCGGCTACCTGCCGATGCCCGACGCGCGTGCGCAGGCCACGCTCGTGGACTACGTGCGCGACAACACCGCGCCCGCCGGCTACTGGGGTCACGCGGGCTCGTACGTCGTCTCGCTGCTGAAGGCCTGGTGGGGCGACGCCGCGACGCCGTCCAACGACTTCTGCTTCGACCGCCTGCCGCGCATCGACGGCGACCACTCGATCTACCCGGCGATCATGGGCATGCGCGACGGCAACGTCGAGGGCTTCTTCGTCATGGGCGAGAACCCGGCCGTCGGGTCGGGCAACTCCAAGCTGCATCGCCTGGCGATGGCCGAGCTGCGCTGGCTCGTCGTCCGCGACCTGCAGATGATCGAGTCGGCGACCTTCTGGAAGGACGGCCCGGAGATCGAGACCGGCGAGCTCGCGACGCGGGACGTCGGCACGGAGGTCTTCTTCCTGCCGGCCGCCACGCACACCGAGAAGGAGGGGTCGTTCACGAACACCCAGCGCCTCGTGCAGTGGCGCAACAAGG
>JAWVGK010000127.1:0-3732 GCA_033855155.1 Solirubrobacteraceae bacterium
CGACGGCAGCGTGTCCTTGAGGACCTGCGACGAGGGGTGCGCGAAGCTCGCGCGAACGAGATCGGTGTCGATGAAGCCGAAGTACGCGCAGCCGACGCGCGCGCCCGTCGGCGCCGTCTCGGCGCGCAGGCTGTCGGTCAGCGCCTCGACGCCCGCCTTCGACGCGGCGTACGGGCCCATCAGCGGGGTGTGGCTCGCCGCCGCCAGCGACGAGATGTTCAGCAGGTACCCGCGCCGCGCGACGACCTGCTCGATGACCGCGCGGTTCGTGCGCCACACGCCCATGAGGTTGACCTCCAGCGCGCGCTCGACGTGCTCCATCGGCGCCGTCGCCAAGCGCCCGATGAAGCTGATGCCAGCGTTCGCGATCGCGACGTCGATCGCGCCGAAGCGCGCCACCGTCCCGCGCACCGCCCGCTGCAGCGCGTCGTACAAGGTGACGTCGGCCTCGAACGCCACGCAGCGGTCGCCCAACGACGCCGCCAGCTCCTCGAGCAGCAAAGGCTCCAGCCCGACCAGCGCGACGTTCGCGCCGGCGGCGTGCAGGCGCCGCGCGCTCGCCGCGCCGATCCCGCGCGCGGCACCGGTGATGAAGACCGTGCGGCCCGCGACGTCGTAGCGACGACGCGACGGCAACCCCCTCATGACCGCACCGGCGCGCCGACGCGCAGTTCGTAGCTGCCGGCGTCGAAGTGGCGCGTGCGCTCGCGGAAGCGAAACGTGAAGTCCGGCCACAGCGTCGTATTGCGTCCCGACGCGTCGAGGTACCAGCTCGCGCAGCCCGACGACCAGACCGTCCCCTGCAGCATCTCCTGGAGCTCCGCGTTGAACGCCTCGACGGCCTCTGGTCGCACCTCGACCGTCTCTGCGCCGCGCTCGTCCATCGTGCGGATCGCGTCCATGACGTACTCCAGCTGCGACTCGATCATGAACACCATCGAGCTGTGCCCCAGGCCGGTGTTCGGCCCGATGATCTTGAAGACGTTCGGAAAGCCCGCCATCGCCGTGCCGAGGTACGCCTGCGGGCTGGCGCCGGCGGCCTGCGCGAGCGTCACGCCGCCGCGCCCGCGCACGAGCCGCGCCGTCGGCGGGTCCGTGACGTGGAAGCCGGTGCCGAGGATGATCGTGTCGACCTCGCGGCGCGTGCCGTCGGCGAGCACGATCTCGCGCCCCTCGACGGCGACGATGCGCTCGCTGACGAGCTCGACGTGCGGCTGCGTCAGCGCCGGATAGAAGTCGTTGGAGATCAGCACCCGCTTGCAGCCCAGGCGGAAGTCCGGCTCGAGCCTGCGTCGCAGCTCGCGGTCGCGGACCTGGCGGCGCAGGTGCAGGCGCGCGATGCGCTCCACCGGCCGGGCCATGCTCGGCTTCTTCGCGAAGCCGACGACGAACGACTCGCGCGTCCAGTACACGGCCGAGCGTACGAGCCGCTGGGCGAGCGGCAGGCGGCGGTAGAGCTGGCGTTCGAAGCGCGTCGTCGGACGGTCGGGGTGCGGCAGGATCCACGGCGCCGTGCGCTGGAAGACGTGCATCCGGGCGACCTGCGGTGCGATCTCCGGCACGAGCTGGATCGCCGACGCGCCCGTGCCGATGACGGCCACGCGCTCGCCGGTGAGGTCGTGGTCGTGATCCCACCGCGCAGAATGGAAGAGCTTGCCCTCGAAGCGGCGCAGGCCGCGGATCGGCGGCACGGCCGGGTGGCTCAGCGGCCCCGTGGCGTCGATCAGCAGCTGCGCGGCGAACGACCCGCGCGAGGTGTCGACGAGCCAGCGGCGCGCGTCCTCGTCCCACGTCGCACCGGTCAGCTCGTGGCCGAGGCGCAGGTGCGGGCCGATCCCGTGACGCTCGCTGCAGCGGCGCAGGTAGGCCCAGATCTCCGGCTGCCTGGAGTACGTCCGCGTCCACGATGGGTTGGGCTCGAACGAGAACGAGTACAGGTGCGAGGGCACGTCGCACTGGCAGCCCGGGTACGTGTTGGCCTGCCACGTGCCGCCGACGTCGTCGGCGCGTTCGAGCACGACGAAGTCCTCGATGCCGGCCTCGCGCAGGCGGATCGCCATGCCGATGCCGGCGAAGCCGGCGCCGACGATCGCGATCCGCACGCTTGCGCGACCGGCGCCGCCGTCGACGGCCGCGGGCGGGTCTTCGGGCGCGAGCTCGACCGTGTCGGCCATGGTCTGGATCCTCTCAGGCCGCGGGCGGGGTGGCGAGCAGGGGGCCGTCGTAGGACGGGTCCGGCGCGGGCGTGTAGCTGCGCCACGTCGACGACGTCACGCGGATGCGATGCAGCCCCCAGGCCAGCATCGCGAGCAGCAGGATCGTGAAGAACACGATCACGCCGTAGGCGCCGAGCGTCACCGCCGGGTCGCCGACCTTCGCCTCGCGCTGCAGCAGCTTGTGGTCCGAGACGAACGGGCGATCGAACGACCGCGGCGCGGCCACGCCCGCGACGGGGATCGCACGGTCAACCGGCGCGTAGATCGGCAGGCCGCTGAGCGACGAGCCGTCGAGCATGCGGATCAGCGTCTTCCAGTCGCCGTACAGCGGGACCGGCTTCGTCGAGCGATACACGCCCGGGCGGATCTCGCGCAGGCGGTCGACGACGAGTCCGCCGCCCTGCCATGCGGTCGCCGTCAGCCACGTCGCGTCGTCGGCCGCAGCGGGCGGGTCGAGGCGCGCCGTCACGATCGCCGTGCGCCGCGGCCCGCCGTCGACGTCCGTCAGCGTGACCTTCGCGCTGACGCCGTGCTGCGCCGGCGTGTAGAGGCCGAAGGCGATCATCGCGGCGACCGCGAGCGCGCCGCCGAGGCCGGCCCAGCGCAGGCCCCCCGCGCCCTGCGGCACGTCGTCGGCACCGAGGCGCGCGCCCATCCAGGCGCCGACGAGGCTGCCGGCGAGCGCCATCGCGAGGCCGAGCGCGGCGGCCTGCGGCAGCATCTGCGCCGGCCACGGCAGCGGCATCCAGACGTGCGACCAGCCCCACTCCGCGGCGAGTCCGACGGTGCCGATCAGCACGCCGCACCACGCGCCGAAGACGAGCGGGCGGCGCGGGGAGACGAGCAGCGCGACGCCCTCGACGACCGCCGCCTCGACGATGTACAGCGGGAAGTGCGCGGGCGACTGGCCGAGGTCTCCGACGATCACGTACAGGCCGGCGCGCATGACGAGGAAGAACGCGACCGCGCCGAAGGTCGACCACGCGCCGAGCCAGACGCGCGTCGCGACGAGCACGACGCCGGCCGCGAGCATGATCAGCATCGGCTGGAAGATGAGCTGGAACTGCGGGATGCCGAGGTCGAACTCGAGCTGGAACGTCGACATCCCGATCAGCATGCCGCCCGGAAGCCAGACGTGGCGCAGGTGCTTGACCCACTTGCGCTCGGTGTGGATCTGGCCGGTGCGCCGCATCACGCGCACGGACTCGACCTGCAGCACGGCGATCGCCAGCAGCGTCATCGCGGCGCCACCGATGAGCATGAGATGCGTCGGGCCCCACAGCGTGACGTCCTGGCCGAAGAGGCGGTGCCACTGGTCGTCGAGCGGGAAGCCCAGCAGCGAGAAGCTGCCGGCGGCGAACATCAGGATGCCGCCCAGCGGCGCGTGCCAGTCGCGCGTGATCTTCACGAACGTCGGCCCCTCCTTGCGCTCGGGCAGGCACATCGCGAAGAAGCCGGCCATGACGATGCCGTACAGGCCGGCGAGGATGAAGTAGTGCGCGGGCGTGCCGAACGG
>JAWVGK010000128.1:0-2515 GCA_033855155.1 Solirubrobacteraceae bacterium
TCCAGGCGCCGGACGCGGCTCCCGCGGATGCGCCGGGGGTCGCGCCCGCCGCGGCCCCCGTCGCCGCCGCGCCCGTCCCCGCCGCGCCCGTCCCCGCCGCGCCCGTCGCCGCCGCGCCCGCTTCGGCCCCGGCGCGCGCCCCTGCGCCGGTCTCCCCGGAGCCGTTCCGCGCCGCGGCGCCGGATCCGGTCGAGCCCTCGGGCGGCGCCGAGCGCCGCATCGGCGGGTCCGACGACCACGCGCATATCGCGCAGGAGCGCTCGCAGATCGCCGAGCGCGCACGCTCGCTCGCGCAGTACCGCGACGAGATGGCCTTCAGCGCTTCCCCGACTTGGGCGTCCGCGCCCGACGGCGAGCCGCGGGCACGGGGCTTCGGAGACGTGACGGTCCCAGCGGACCGCCCGCGGCAGGCGACGGTGGCCGGTGCGGAGGCGCCGGCCACCGTCGACCGCGAGCTCGAGCAGCGCCTCGACGACGCCGAGCGCCGTGCTCGCGAGGCCCACGTGCGCGCGACGGCCGCCGAGCGCCGCATGCGCGAGGCCGACGCGCGCGCGGCCGCCGCTGCCGAGCAGGCGGACGCCGCCGACGCGCGCACGCGTGCCGCCGAGAAGCAGGCCGCGGGCATGTCCGCCGCGGCCACGGCGGCGAACGAGGCGCTGGCCCAGCTCGCGCAGGCGCGGCTGATCTCCGACCAGACCGCGCGCGCGAGCGTGCGCGAGATCGAGTCGCTGTCCAACGAGCTCGACGTCGAGCGCGGCGAGCGCCGGCGGCTGGAGAGCGAACTGCAGCGGCGCCTGTGGCAGGAGCGCAACACCCCCGACGCGCCACGCCAGCAAGCCGCGGCCGCGCCGGGCCAGAGCCTGCCCGCGGCGCCGCAGCCCGCCCCGCTGCCGGTGCCCGTCGCGCAGCAGCCGGTCGCGCAGCAACCGGTCGCGCAGCAGCCCGTCGCGCCGCACCCGGTCCTCGCACAACCCGCGCCCCAGCCGGTCGCGCAGCAGCCCGTGGCCGCGCAGCCGGTCGCACGACAGTCCGTCGCCGCGCAGCCTCTTGCCGCGCAGCCGCCCGTTGCCGCGCAGCCGGTCGACGCGCGACCCGCTGTCGCGCAGCCGATCGACGCGCAACCCGCCCCGCCGGTCGGTGCGCGGCCCGTGGCGCAGCAGCCGGCAGCGACCGCGCAGCCCGTCGCCGCGCAGCAGCCCGGCGCGGACGCCAAGAAAGTTCGCGGCCTGCGACGCATGATCGCGGCGCTGAGGCGGTGATGACGATGCTCGACCACCAGGCACCGGAGTCCGTCCAGCGACCGGCGGTCGCCGGCGACGCGCACCAGACGGTCATCAAGTTCGTGCTCAGCGGCCCGATCGTCGGCGGCCACGACGCGGAGGTGGCGCAGATCGCCCCGCCGTCGTCCGAGGTCGCCGACCTCGCCGTGCGCGTCACGGCGCTCGAACGCGCGCTCGCCGGCGCGGACGAACGCATCGACGCGCTGTCGCGGGCGCTCGCCGCGACGGTCGCGGGCGCGGCGGCAGCGCCGGGCAACTGGACGAGCCGCCGCACTGAGTGCACAGCCCCGGCGCCCGACCCCGAGCCACTCGCGCCCGAGGCGCAACCCACTCCGCAGCCCGTCCCCGAGCCCGCGGCGTACGAGCCCGCACTCGCGCCGGTCGCGCACGAGCCCGCGCCCGAGGCCGACGCGTACGAGCCCAATCCCGTGCCGACATCGCCGCCCGCGCCCGAGGCCGACGCGTACGAGCCCAATCCCGTGCCGACGTTGCCGCCGGCCCCCGCGCCGGCGCACGAGCCGGCACCCGAGCCCGTCGCGTACGAGGTCGCAACCGGGCCGGCCCCACGGCCCGCACACGCGCCGGTCTACCAGCCCGCGCCCGAGCCCGTCGCGTACGAGGTCCCGACCGCACCGGACCCACGGCCCGCACCACACGCGCCGGCGCACGAGCCCGTGCCCGTGCCCGTGCCCGTCGCGTATGAGCCCCCAACCGCGCCGGAACCACGGCCCGCACCACCTGAGCCGGCGTACGAGCCCGCGCCCGAGCCCGTCGCGTACGAGCCCGCAAGCACCCCCGCCACCCAGGCGTTCGCGATCCCGCGGCCCGCCGATCCGGCGCCATGGTCGCACGGCGCCGCGGTGCTCGCCCGCGCCGCGACGACCGTGCGCCAAGACCCGGTCGCGCTGACCCTCGTCGACTCCGGCGAGCGCGCCGCGGCGCTGCACGCATCCCATCCGGCCGCGCCCAAGGTCCGCGGCCTGCGCCGCATGATCTCGGTCCTCAAGCACCTCTAGCTATGTACGAACGGACACCACAGATCCAGCTGGACGACGCCATCCCGGGCCACGAGCGCGAGACCGTCGTCATCAAGTTCGTCATCACCGGGCCGTTCGCGGCCGGCAAGACGACGCTCGTCAAGACGATGTCGGAGATCCCGGTGATCGGCACCGAGACGTCCGTCACCGACGAGACGAGCTCGATCAAGACCAACACGACGGTCTCGATGGACTTCG
>JAWVGK010000129.1:0-4715 GCA_033855155.1 Solirubrobacteraceae bacterium
GCGTTGCGCAGCGTGCGCACGACGTGCTCCTGGCCGACGACCTCGGCGAAGCTGCGCGGGCGGTGGCGGCGGTAGAGCGATGGGGCCTGGGACACGCGTCGAGGATAGCTTCGCGAGCCCCTCGCGCCGCTGCTGCACGCCAAACGACTACGGTCTCGCGCGATGGCTCGGATCCGCTTCGCGGCCGGGGTGCTCCTGGGTGCCGCCGTGCTCAGGCTGCTCACGTCCAACGGGCTCGTCAACTACGACACGCTGTACACGCTGGTCTGGGGTCGCGAGCTCGCACACGGCACGCTGCCCAACCTCGAGGTCGCGATCGCGCCGACGCCGCACCCGCTCTCGACGCTCGGCGCGATGCTGCTGTCGCCGCTGAGCTCGCTGCGGATCGACGGGCTGTACGGCGAGCTCGCGGCGGCGACCGTGGTCGCGCTCGCGTACGTCTCGCTGGCGCTGCTGGGGTGGGTCGTCTTCGCGCTCGGGCGGGCGTGGTTCAACACCGCCGCGGGGGCGCTCGCGGCCGCGATCGTGCTGACGCGCGTGCCAGTGCTCGACTTCGGCGCGCGCGCCTACGTCGACATCCCGTACCTCGTGCTCGTGCTCGGTGCGCTGCTCGTCGAGACGCGCCGCCCCCGGGCCGGGCCGTCGGTGCTCGCGCTGCTGGCGCTCGCGGGCCTGCTGCGCCCTGAGGCGTGGCTGTTCAGCGCCGCATACCTCGCGTGGCTGCTGGCGCCGGGGGTGCGGGCGGCGGCGCGTGCCGCGGGCGGCGCGGGCGCCTTGGGCCGCGCGGCCGGCGGGGGCGGCGCGGGCGGCGGGGCGAGCGGGGGCATCGCGCGCCGCTCGGCCGGCGGGGCCGGCGCGGCCGGCGCGGCCGGCGCGGGCCGCCCGACCCGCACGACCGGCACGACCGCCGCGCGCACCGCGCCGCGGCCCTCGGCGGCGCTGCTCGACGCGCTCCCCCTCCTTGCGCTCGCCGCGAGCGCGCCGCTGTTGTGGTGCCTGCACGACCTGCTCATCACCGGCAACGCCCTGCACTCGCTGACCGGCACGCGCGACAACGCCGTGACGCTCGGGCGCGTCACCGGCCTGCAGCACGTCCCGCTGACGCTGCCGCGCCGCATCGGCGAGATCCTGCGCGAGCCTGTGCTGCTCGCGGCCGCCGGCGGCGGGCTGCTGGCGCTGGCGTGGCATCGCGACCGCCGCACGCGGCTGGCCGTCGCGGCCGGGCTGGCCGCGGTCGTGGCGTTCTGTGTGCTGGCGGCGGCGGGGCTGCCGATCATCACCCGCTACGTGCTGCTGCCGGGCACGCTGCTGTCGATCTTCGCCGGCGCCGGCGCCTTCGGCTGGCTGGACCTGCGGCGCGGGTCGCCGCAGCGCACCTGGTGGGCGCGCTTCGGCGCACTCGCGCTCGTCGTGCTGCTCGTCTACGTCCCCAGCCAGGCGCGGCGCATCGACCGTCTCGCGAGCGCGCTCAATCGCCAGGAGTCGATCCAGGGCGACCTCGCCCGGGTCGTGCGCGACGGGGTGCCGTGCGAGCCGGTCGCGGTGCCCAACCGCCGCCCGATCCCGCTGCTGGCGCTGTGGTTGGAGATCGAACCCGGCGACGTCGTCGACGCCCAGGCCGCCGCCGCCGTGCCGCCGCGCGGGACGTACCTCGTGCCGCGCACGCCCCGGGTCGCGCGCGACTACATCCTCGACAGCCGCGACCGCGATCGTCGCGTCGCGCCCGCGCCGGCGGGGTTCGCGAGGGCGCGCAGCAGCGCGTCGTGGATCGCGTCGACGCGCTGCTGACGCCTCGGTCGCGCCCGGCGTCGTCGCCGGGCGCTGAAGAAGGTGGACCGTGCACCCTCAATCGAAACACTTTCCTCGGGCGCTTGCGTCTGTGATGACTCCGGCTCGGGTGCTCCCGTCGCGCATGTCGGTGACCGCTTAAGGCTGCTTCCTTCCGGACCTGACCTGATTCACAGGCCGACACCGCACGGGACCCGGGCCATCAGCACCACCACAGGCGGGCTGACCCCGAAGGCCGCGCCCCTCGAGAGGGGATTCAGCCTCGCTATAGCGGATTACGAGCGACAGGGAACCGCTGTCTCCCCGCCTAGCACGGTCCGCCGCCGAGTCTAGACGTTGCCGGCACGCAAGAGGTTGCGGGCGCAACGTACGGGTCGCCCACTAGGGTCAGTCGCCCGTGGACCGCAAGATCATCCTCTGGAGCCTCGTGCTCTTCTTCGGCTGCTCGATCCTGTTTCGGGCGATCGACGCGGTCGCGTCGAGGGGCGGCGAGGGGACGTCCGTGGTAATCCAGGCATTCGTCGCCGCGGCGCTCATCGGCACGATCGTGCTGGTGTGGCGGATGAAGCGCTGACCCACGCCGGCCGGCTCGACCCGCACCCTCTCGACCGCCGAGACGGGGGGCCGCCTGAGGGCGCCCTGCCACGGTCGAGGTGCGGAAAAGGCGCGTCCACCGCGCCTTTTTCGGATCTCGACGCGGCGCGGCCTACGGCGCGGCCCCGACGAGCGTCGCGAAGCGCGCTGCGTCGACGTTAGCGCCCGACAGCACGACGCCGACGCGGCTGTCGACCGTGTGCTGCGCGCCGGCCAGCAGCGCCGCGAGCGCCGTCGCGCCGCTCGGCTCCGCGACGATCTTCAGGCGTTCGAACAGCAGCCGCATCGCGACGACGATCTCGTCGTCGGTGACGGTCACGACGTCGTCGACGAGCGCGTCGATCACCGGCCACGTGCGCACCCCCGGCGACGGGAGCTGCTGGCCGTCGGCGATCGTCGGGCCGACGACGACGCGCTCGCGCCGCCCCGAGGCCTTCGAGCGCGCGACGTCGTCGCTGGCCGCGGGCTCGACTCCGACGACGCGCGTCACGGGCGACAGCGCCTTGACGGCCGTCGCGCAGCCGGCGATCAGCCCGCCGCCGCCGACCGGCACGAGCAGCAGGTCGAGCGCGTCGACGTCCTCGAGCAGCTCGAGCGCGACCGTGCCGGCGCCCGCCATGACGAGCGGGTCGTCGAACGGGTGCACGAGGTGCAGCCCGCGGTCGGCGGCGAGCGCGCCGACGAGCGCCTCGCGATCCTCGCCGTAGCGGTCGTAGCCGACGACCTCGGCGCCGTAGGCGCGGGTCGCGGCGAGCTTGGCCGCGGGCGCGTCGTGGGGCATGAGGATCGTCGCGCGCGTGTCGCACAGGCGCGCGGCGAGGGCGACCGCCTGCGCGTGGTTGCCCGACGAGCAGGCGCATACCCCGCGGGCCAGCACGCCGGCGTCCAGCGACGAGATCGCGTTGTACGCGCCGCGGAACTTGAACGCGCCGGCGCGCTGCAGGCCCTCGGCCTTGAGGAAGACGGTCGCGCCGACGAGCGTGTCGAGCGTCGTGGACGTCAGCACCGGCGTGCGGTGCGCGACGCCGCGCAGGCGCCGCGCGGCGCGGCGGACGTCGTCGAGCGTCGGCGGGGTCGATGTCGGCATCGACGCAGTATGCGACGGCGGTCGGCGCAATTTGCGTCATCGACCCCGACGGCCTACAGTGAACGGCGTATGACACATCTCCTCCACCCGCACGTCAGCCGCGCCACGACTGCCTAGGCAGGCGCCGGGCCTCGCCCGCGCCACCTGTCTCGCAACCGTGCCCCTGACGACTACGTGGAGGACCCCCTGATGCAAGTCACACCCGCCGGCCTCGGCCGGCGACCCGATATCGAAGCCGAGCTCGAGCAGCTCGGCGATCCCAGCCTCACCGCCGGCCGCGTGCTGGCGCAACATCGCTCCCGCTGGCTCGTCGCCGGGCTGGCCGGCGAGCCGCGACTCGTGCCCGCCCGCGGACGGCTGCGCGCGGCCGACGCGCCGACGACCGGCGACTGGGTCGCGCTCGATGCCGACGGCGCGATCGCGGCCGTGCTGCCGCGCCACGGCACGATCGTGCGCCGTGCGGCCGGCGGGGCGTTCGCCTCGCAGGTGCTGGCGGCGAACGTCGATCTCGTGCTCGTCGTCGAGCCGCTGCCCGACCCCGAGGCGCGCCGCGTCGAGCGGCTCGTGGCGCTGGCGCTGGCCGGCGGCGTGCCCGCGGCGATCGCGCTGACGAAGTCCGATCTCGATCCGTCGGCGGCGTCGGTCGCGCAGGCGATGGCCGAGCGGCTCGGCGTCGCGGACTCGATCGCCGTCAGCGTCCACGACGAGGACTCGGTGCTGGCGGTCGCGTCGCTGCTGGAGCCCGAGACGACGACGGTCCTGCTCGGGCCATCGGGTGCCGGCAAGTCGACGCTCGTCAATGCGCTGGCTGGCGTCGCGCGCCAGTCCGTCGGCGCGGTGCGCGAGCATGACGGCCGCGGCCGTCACACAACGGTGACGCGCGAGCTGCTGGTGCTGCCCGGCGGCGCGCTGCTGATCGACACGCCGGGAATCCGCGAGGCCGGCCTGTGGGACGGCACCGGCGAGGCGTTCGCCGACATGGAGGCGCTCGCGGCGCAGTGTCGCTTCACGGACTGCGGGCACTCCAACGAGCCCGGCTGCGTCGTGCGCGAGGAGGCCGATCCCGAGCGGGTCGAGGCCTGGCAGAAGCTCGAGCGTGAGCAGGCCTGGCTCGCCGATCGCCGGCAGGCGGCGCGCGATCGGGGCCGGACGGCGCGCAAGTACGCCCGCACGGTGCGCGACGTGCGGCGGCTGAAGGGCGACGAGGACGTCTGAGCGCGGGCCGGCTGGGCGGGCGGGCGGGGCG
>JAWVGK010000130.1:0-11790 GCA_033855155.1 Solirubrobacteraceae bacterium
AGCGCGACTGGGGCTACGCCAAGGACTACGTCGAGGCGATGTACCTCATGCTCCAGCAGGACGAGCCGTCGGACTACGTGATCGCGACGAACCACACGAACACCGTGCGCGATTGCGTCGAGATCGCCTTCGACGAGGCCGGCGTCGCCGACTGGGAACGCTACGTGCGCCTGGACCCGGCATTCCTGCGCCCGGCCGAGGTCGATCAGCTCATCGGCGATCCCGCGAAGGCCAAGCACGAGCTCAACTGGGAGCCCCACACGAGCTTCGAGCAGCTCATCCGGTTGATGACGCGCGCGGACGTCGAACTGCTGGCGGCCTAGCCGTCCTCGTCGCACCGGCTCGCAGCCGGGTACGGCGCAGAGCTCCTGCTCACACGGATGTGGTCGCGGCCTCGAAGGCCGCGATCTGTTGCAGCGTCGCGGCGCGCATGTCCTCGCCCTCGCGCAGCGCGCCGTACCAGCTCACGATCCCGCGCAGGGTCTCGTCGAGATCCCACGTCGGCGCCCATCCGAGCTGCGCGCGGGCCTTGCCCGAGTCCAGCGCGAGGTGATGCGCCTCGTGCGGATGCTGACCGCGGTCGAGCTCCCAGCGCAGCTCGCCGGGCCACAGCTCGGTCACGCGGTCGGCGATCCAGCGCACCGTCCGCACGTCGCCCGGCGCCGGCCCGAAGTTCCATCCGCCCTCGTACCGCGGGGCGTCGTGCAGCGCCTCGGCGAGTCGCAGATAGCCCGACAGCGGGTTCAGGACGTGCTGCCACGGACGCACGGCCTCGGGGTTTCGGACGGGGATCGGCCGGCCGTCGAGCGCACCGCGCATGAAGTCGGGGATCAACCGGTCCTCGCCCCAGTCGCCGCCGCCGATGACGTTGCCGGCCCGGGCCGAGGCGATCCGCGCGACGCCGTCATCGCCGCCGGCGCCGGGGGGCCGGGCGAAGAACGAGCTGCGGTAGGCGTCGGTCACGAGCTCGGCGCAGCCCTTGGAGCTCGAGTAGGGGTCGTGGCCGCCCATCCGGTCGCTCTCCACGAACGCCCGAGGCGCGCGCGCCGGATCGTTGGCGTAGCACTTGTCGGAGGTGACGACGACGGCGACGCGCACCGACGCCGTCGCGCGAACTGCTTCGAGCACGTTGACCGTTCCCATGACGTTCGTCTCGTACGTGCCGTGCGGATCTGCGAACGAGCGGCGCACGAACGGCTGGGCGGCCATGTGGATGACGATCTCGGGACCGGCGGCGCCGAACGCGTCGAGCACCGCCGCGCGGTCACGGACGTCGGCGCGGACGTCGCGGATGCCGTCGGCGGCGCGGGCGAGCTCATAGAGCGACGGCGTCGTCGGGATCTCGTCGGCGAACCCCGTCAGGCGCGCACCGAGCGAGCGCAGCCAGAGCGTCAGCCACGCCCCCTTGAAGCCGGTGTGACCGGTCAGCAGCACCCTGCGCCCGCGCCAGAACTCAGGATCGACGAGCGGCCGCATGACGCGGAGATGCTACTCAGCGGGCCAGCGAGCGCCCGCTGCGGGCGGCCGCGTGCGGCGCGATCGTCGTAGGCTCAGGCGCCGAGGACCGCGCAGCGATCGAGAGGAGCAACCCCGTGCCGAACGCCGGAGCCGGACGCGTCCTCCGCGCCGTCGATGCCCACCGGCCCGAGATCGCGTAGTGCCGGTCGCCCTGTTCGACACCGTCACGCCGCGCCTCGCCCTGCGCCCGCAGATCGACGCGGCGATCGCGCGCGTGCTCGACTCGGGCCGCTTCGTCCTCGGCTCGGAGGTCGGCGCCTTCGAACGCGAGTTCGCCGCGTACTGCGGCACGCGCCACGCCGTCGGCGTCGCCAACGGGACGGAGGCGCTGACGATCGCGCTGCGGTCGATGGGCGTCGGCCCGGGCGACGACGTCGTCGTGCCGTCGTTCACGTTCTACGCCAGCGCCGAGGCGATCCCGCCGACCGGGGCGCGGCCGGTCTTCTGCGACGTCGATCCGCAGACGGGCTGCGTCAGCGCCGAGACCGTGCGCGCGGCGTTGACGCCCGCGACGAAGGCCGTCGTCGCGGTGCACCTGTTCGGCAACGTCGCCCCGGTCGCGGAGATCGAGGCGCTGGGCGTGCCCGTGCTCGAGGACGCCGCGCAGGCCGCGGGGTCGCGCTCGCAGGCGGGGCGGCCGGGCGCGCTCGGCCGCGCCGCGACGTTCAGCTTCTTTCCGTCGAAGAACCTCGGCTGCTTCGGCGACGGCGGCGCGATCACGACCGACGACGACGCGCTCGCCGACCACGCGCGGATGCTGCGCTTCCACGGCTCGTGGGACAAGGTCACCTACGACCACGTCGGCTACAACTCGCGCCTGGACGAGCTGCAGGCCGCGATCCTGCGCGTCCTGCTGGCGCACCTCGACGACTGGGCCGACGGGCGCCGGGCGGCGGCGGCGCACTACGAGCGCGCCGGGCTCGGCGAGCTCGTGACGCTGCCGGCGCCGGCGCCGGGCTCGCGACCGGCGTGGCATCTGTACGTCGTCTGCCACGAGCGCTCCGACGAGCTCGCCGCCGCGCTCGCCGCGGACGGCATCGAGGCCCGCGCGTACTACCGCACGCCGGTGCATCTGCAACCGGCGATGAGCGCGTACGGCGCGGGCGCGCGGCTGCCGGCGACGGCGCGACTGGCGCGCACGCATCTCGCGATCCCGATCAGCCCGGTGCTGAGCGCCGAGCAGGCCGGCGAGGTCGTGGCGGCGACGCGCCGGGCGCTGAGCTGACGCGGACCGCGCCGACGGCCGACTTCGCGGCGCAGCGGCTACCCGGCCGCCGACGTCGCGGCGCCGAGGCTACCCGGCCGCCGACAGCTCGGCGAGATCGGCGAGCACCATCTCCTCGATCATCTCGTCGAAGGAGATCTCCGGCTGCCAGCCGAGCCGCTCGCGCGCGAGGCTCGCGTCGCCGACCGGCGGGGTGCGCTCGGGACCGCGCACGAGCTCGGCGTCGACCCGCACGTGTGCGGCGGCGTCCAGGCCGACGACCGCGAAGGCCGTGTCGACGAGCTCGCGCACGGTGCGCCCGACGCCGCTGGCGAGGACGACGTCGACCGGCTCGTCGGCCTGGAGCATGAGCCAGTAGCCGCGGACCACGTCGCGCGCATGGCACCAGTCGCGCACCGCGTCGAGGTCGCCGAGCGGCAGCGTGTCGCGCAGGCCGAGCTTCACCGCGGCCGCACCCCGCGCGACCTTGCGCGGCAGGAAGCGCTCCGGCCTGCGCGGCGACTCGTGGTTGTAGGCGATCGCGCTGCTGGCATGCATGCCGTGCTTGTGGCGCAGCGTGTCGACGAGCCCGAAGGCGGCGACCTTCGCGACGCCGTACGGCGAGCGCGGGCGCATCGGGGTCCGCTCGTCCTGCGGGGAGTGCGCCGCGGCACCGAAGACCTCGCCCGAGCACGCGACCATGACGCGCAGCCCGTCGACTTCCTGCGCGGCCTTCAGCAGCGTCGCGGTGGCGCCGGCGACGAGCGCGAGCGTCGCCGCGGGGTCCTTCCACGAGGCGGGCACGAACGTCGGCGCGGCCAGGTGATAGAGCTCGTCGGGCGCCGTCTCGAGCACCGCGGCGCGCAGCGAGTCGGCATCCGCGAGGTCGCCGTGCACCGTCCGCACGCCGTCGATCGGGGCATGCGGCGAGCGGACCATGCCCACGACCTCGTAGCCGCGCTCGAGCAGCAACTGCGCGAGGTAGTAGCCGTCCTGGCCGGTGATGCCGGTGATGAGCGCCCGAGCGATGCCCAGATCGTAGTGATGGATGGTCAGCTTCGGCCGACCGCGACCGTCGCCGCCGGCGCACGCGTGACGCGGGTGCGCAGCGCTCGCAGGCGGTGCCGCACGCGCTCCAGGCGCTGGGGCGCGAACAGCGCCAGCGCGAGCCAGGCGGCCAGCGGCAGCGCCCACGCGAGGTACGTCACGCAGTAGCGCAGCGAGTCGGCGCTGAGCTGCGTCATCGAGTCGATGCTCGCCGGGAACGTCAGCGCCAGCGCGGCGCCGGCGAACAGCGTCAGGCGCGGCCAGCCGTCGCGCCCCAGCGCCTCCCAGCACAGCAGCGCCAGCAGGAACGGCGCGTGGTAGTAGTCGATGTTCCAGGGGTCCAGCAGGCAGCGCGCGAGCATCAGCAGCGCGAACAGCCCGAGCGCGTCGTGCGGCGCCAGCAGCGCGCGCCGGCGCCAGAACAACCAGCCCAGGGGCACTGCGAGGAGCACGATCAACGGGTGGCTGAGCGTCCCCGCCCATGTCGGGATCTCGGCGGCGAACCCGGGTGCGTTGACCTTGCGCTCGGCGGCGCTGCGCGGGGTCGAGATGAGCCACCAGACGTTCGGGGGGCTGACCACCGGCTGCGCCTGGACGACCGACGTCTGCATGCGGACCGCCGCGTGCGGCGCGAGCAGCAGCGACGGCAGCGCGATCGCGACCGCGAGCACGCCGGCGATCGCCAGCAGCCGCACGCGCTGCTCGGAGGCGGCGAGCAGCGTCGGCACGATCGCGATCGCCGCCCATTGCTTCGTGCCCAGCGCCAGGCCCAGCAGCAAGGCCGCGAGCAGGCCGCGCTCGCGCGCCGCGGCGATGATCGCGCCGACGCACAGCGCCCCCGCGAGGATCTCCTCCGGGTGGCCCCAGTGCAGCGAGCGCAGCGTGCCGGGGTTGAAGACCGCGAGCAGGCCGACGAGCAGGACGCATGCCTCGGGCAGCCCGAGCGCCCGCATCCGGCGGCGCAGGTACAGGGCGAGCACGACGACCGCGCCGACGCACGGCAGCGCGCCCGCGAGGTACACGACGGTCAGGCTCTGCTCGAACACGGGCCGCACGAACAGCGCGCGCAGGAAGATCGAGAAGTCGCCCATCAGCGCCGGGTTGGCCGAGAAGTCGCGCAGGTCGCCGCGGACGATCGCGTCGATCGAGAAGCTCGCGTCGAGGAAGTAGTCGAGGCCGTCGGCCATCCCGACCGCGCTCGTCAGGCCGACCGCGAACGCGACGAGGATCGCGACGGCTGCCGGGATGCGCGCGGAACGCAGCGTCGTCATACATGCGTCATCGGCGTCGCGCCGCGGCGCCTTGAGGGCGATCGCCACATTGCGCCGCCGCGCACGAAGCTGCTCGTGGCGCTGGCGCGAGCGGTAGTTTCGGCTGCGCCGCCGGGGCCCGTCTGGGGGCAGGCACGGTTGAGATCGCAGCGAGGGGGCAGGGAGATCACAAAGCGCCTTCTTGGACAAACCCGCGACTTTTCTCCCTTTCGGCCGTTACTACGGCTGACGAGCGCCAACCACGCCGATTCCCGCCGGCGGCCACATGACCCCCACCAGTCACCCCCGCATATTCCAGACCCCGTCGCTCCCCGTGCTCGAATCCGGCTCGCAGGACGAGCCCGTCGCCGGGCTGACCTGCGCGTCGGTGCTCGACATCCCGCTCGCGGTCGGCTGCTACGAGGACGTCATGGACTGGATGGACGCGGTCATCCGCGCGGACGAGCGCGTCTCGATCAGCGCCGCGGCGGTGCATCTCGTGATGGTCGCCCGCGAGGATCCGGAGACGCACGCGGCGCTGCTGAACACGATGACCGTACCCGACGGCCAGCCGCTGGTCTGGGCGCTGCACGCGCTCGGCCATCCGCAGGCCAGCCGCATCTACGGTCCCGAGCTCATGGCCCGCTACTGCGAGCGCGCGGCGGCCAGCGGCCAGCGCATGTACCTCTACGGCGGGCGTAACCAGGGCGCCCTCGTGCAGCTCGTGCTGAACCTGCGCCGGCGCTACCCCGGCCTGAACATCGCCGGTGGCTACTCGCCGCCGTTTCGCCCGCAGACCGACGAGGAGCGCGACGCGATCGTCGCCGAGATCAACGGCTCCGGCGCGGACGTCGTGTGGGTCGGCATCGGCCAGCCCAAGCAGGAGAAGTGGATGGCCGAGATGCGCGAGGCGCTCGACGTCCCGATCCTCGCCGGCGTCGGCGCCGCGTTCGACTTCCACGCCGGCCTCGTGCCGCAGGCGCCCGCCTGGATGCAGGCCGGCGGTCTCGAGTGGACCTACCGGCTGGCGCACGAGCCGCGCCGGCTGTGGCGGCGCTACGTGCGCTACAACCCGCGCTTCGTCTCGGGCTTCGCCCGCCAGTACGCCAGCCACCGCCTGCACGCCGGACAGCCCGAACAGTAGATTTCCTGCCTCGTGTCCACTGACATGTCCCCTGGGGTCGCCGTCGTCGGCCTCGGACGGATCGGCCTACCGTTGGCGATCTCGTTCGCAGACCGGGGGCTGCGCGTGCTCGGCATCGACAAGGACTGCGAGCGCCTGCGAGCCGTTCGCGATGCCCGCATGCCGTTCGAGGAGCCGGGTGCGCAGGACGCGCTGGAGCGCGTCAGCGCCGCGGGCACGCTGACCGTCTCGGACCGCGTCGGCGACGCCGCGCTCGCCGACTACATCGTCCTGACGCTCGGCACGCCGTCGCTGTCGCACATCGAGATCGACATCTCCGACATCCGCTCGGCGCTGGATGACCTGCTCGCTCACGTGCGGCCGGGACACACGATCGTGCTGCGCTCGACGATCGCGCCCGGTACGACGGAGTTCGTCGCCGGCTACCTCGCCAAGCACCGCGACTTCGTCATCGGCGAGGACGTCTTCGTCGCGCACGCACCTGAGCGGATCGCCGCGGGGCGCTTCTTCGAGGAGATCCAGACGCTGCCGTGCATCGTCGGCGGCGTCGGCGAGGCGTCGGGCGAGCGCGCGGGCGCGCTGTTCGGCGTCTTCGGCGCGCCGATCGTGCAGACGACGCCCGTGCAGGCCGAGCTCGCGAAGATCTGGACGAACATCCTGCGCTACGCGAACTTCGCGCTGCCGAACCTGCTGATGATGGACTGCGAGCAGCACGGCGCGAACGTCTTCGACGTCATCGAGCTCATCAACCGCGACTATCCGCGCGGCGGGATCGCGCTGCCGGGGTTCACCGCGGGGACGTGCCTGCGCAAGGACTTCGCCTTCTCGGAGGAGCGCTCCAACGCGCCGGGGATGCTGCTCGCCGTGTCGCGCGTCAACGAGTCCGTGCCGCTGTTCCTCGTCGAGGGCATGAAGCGCCGGCTGGGGTCGCTGAACGGCCGCAAGATCGCGGTCCTCGGTCTCGCCTTCAAGGGCAACACCGACGACGAGCGCGACTCGCTGGCGCACAAGCTCGTGCGCCTGCTCGAGCGGGAGCTGGCGGATGTGAGCGTCCACGACCCGCGCGTCGCGACGCCGACGCCGCCGTTCGAGGAGGCCGTCGCGGGCGCCGCCGCGATCGTCGTGGCGGCCAACCACGACGAGTTCCGCGGCCCTGAGCCGCTGCTGGAGATCGCGGCGCTCGCGGGCGGCGACGCGCTCGTCGTCGATCCGTGGAACTGCTTCGGCGCGGCACAGGTCTTCGCGTACGTCGCCGAGCTCGCGCCGCAACTGCAGAACGGCCACGTCGCGCGGTGACGCGCCCGCGCCGCGGCCGTCGATGAAGCGCGTGCTGGTCACGGGTGGCGCCGGCACGATCGGCGCCGCAGTCGTGCGGCGGCTGCTGCGCGATCCCGACTTCGAGGTGCGCGTCTCCGACCAGCGCTCCGCGCCGCGGTGGATGCGCGAGAGCTGCGAGGTGCATACCGGCGACCTGCGCGTGCTCGAGCAGGCACGCACGGCCACCGCCGGCTGCACGCACGTCATCCACCTCGCCGCGATCGTCGGTGGGATCGCGAACTTCCACAAGCTGCCGCACACGCTGACGTCGGTCAACAGCGCGCTGTACGACGCGGTCATCCAGGCGGCGCTGGACTGCGACGTCGAGCGCTTCACGTACGTGTCGAGCTCGATGGTCTTCGAGCGCGCGACGCAGTACCCGACGACCGAGGAGCACGTCTGGGAGGTCCCGATGCCGCGCTCGGCATACGGCTTCTCGAAGCTCGCGGGCGAGGTCTGGTGCCTCGCGGCGCACGACGAGCACGGCCTGCCGTACACGATCTGCCGGCCGTTCAACGCCTACGGACCCGGCGAGATGCCCGACGACGAGCCGGGCATCGCGCACGCGGTGCCAGACCTCATCCGCAAGGCGCTCTCGGGCCAGCACCCGCTGCAGATCTTCGGCACCGGCGAGCACACGCGGACGCTGACGCACGTCGACGACATCGCCGACGGCGTCGTCGTCGCGACGGCCTCGCCGGCGGGGCTGCACGAGGACTTCAACATCTCCGCCGGCGACGAGCTGACGGTCGCGCAGATCGCGCGGATCGTGTGGGAGGTCTGCGGCCGCGACCCCGACCGCTTCGAGCTCGAGCACCTGCCGACGTTCGCCGTCGACGTCGTGCGGCGCTGGCCGAGCGTCGAGAAGGCGCGGACGGTGCTGGGCTGGGAGGCGCGGATCGGCGTGCGCGAGGGGATCGCGGAGACGGCGGACTGGCTGCGCGGCGTGCTCGCGGCGTCCTAGTCGTTTGGCCCCGGCTGCGGTGGGTAGGCGAGAAAGCTCGCCCCCATCACCCATCTTGAGGAGTTCCCCCATGAAGCTGCGCAAGCGTCAGAAGCGCAAGACGGCCCAGGCGCTGGACGCCGCCGCGGGCATCACAAAGCTCTGGTCGGAGTGGCAGGTCGGCAAGAAGGCGAGCAAGGGCGTCGCGAAGGTCAAGAAGTCCGGCGTCAAGGGCGCCCTGTCGTCCAAGCCCGCACGGTTCGCCGGCCTGGCCGCGCTCCTCGGCGGTGCCGGGGCCGCGGTCGCGAAGAAGCTCAAGGGCGGCGCGGACGAGACCTACACGACATCCGACGGCGACAAGGTGTCGGCGCCCGACGTCGCGCCGCCGCTCGCGATCGCGCCCGACCCGCCGACCGCGACCGACGCCACGATGCCCCAGGGCGCGCGCGAGCCCGCGGTCGGCGCCTCGGCCCTGCGCCCGAGCGACGGCGGCGGCGAGGCGTCCGCGCCCGATGCGAGCTCCGCCGGCGGCGCGGACGTCGCATCCGACGAGCCCGCTTCCCCGAGCCGGCCGAGCCCGACCGTGGGTGGCGTCGAGCCGGCGGTGCCGTCCGACGAACCGGTCGTCGAGCCGTCGACGCTGAGCGCCGAGCCCGAGCCGATCGCCGACGAGCGCGGTGGCGACGGCCCGGGCGCCGAGCCGGTCGCCGAGACCGCCGACCTGGGCGCGGACAGCGCCGCGGTCGCCGACGAGGACTAGCTTCGACCTGCCGGGGCGCCGGTCGGCGCCCGGCCCGAGGACTACCGCACGCGCAGCGTCATCGACTGGTCGCGCGCGCCGTGGATCGTGCAGACGATCCTGTACGTGCCCGCGCGCCGCATGAGCTTGGAGTACGAGCCGACGCGCATCGTCTTGGAGTGAAACCTCACCGGGCCGCGACGGACGGTGACGTTGTGTGGCGCGTCGCCGCGCCACAGCCACTTCACGCGCGTGTTGCGCGAGACCGTCACGACCCGCGCCGGGCCGTCGCGCACGAAGTAGTTGTCGCCGACCTTGACGTTGCGCAACGTCGCCGTCGAGGCCGGCCCCGCGAGCGCGGCGCAGGCCACCGCGGCGGCGGCGGCGAGCGCCGGGGCGCGCCTCATGGCCGCACCTCGACGACCTCGGTCATCGTGATCGGGTGCAGGTAGCAGAAGAGCTTGTAGGTGCCCGGCTCGTAGAGCTTCTTCACGTAGCGAAACCCCTTGGTCTGGTTGGTCGACGAGATCAGCCGCGGACCGCTGGCGAGGATCACGTTGTGCAGCCCGGCGTCGGTGAAGCGCCAGACGACCGCGGTCCCGCGCGGCACCGACAGGTTCGCCGGCTCGAAGTGCTGGCCGGTGAGCTTGACGAGCGCCTGCGGACCGGTGACGACGCGCGGATCGCCCGCGGGCCGGTCGATCTCGTGCACGCGGCCATCGTCGCCGAGGCCGTTGAGCGGGACGGCCGCCACCGGCGCCGTGAAGCGGCCGTCCTTGCGCGTCCAGAGGATGTGCGCGTCCTGCGGCAGCGGCGCGCAGGTCCGCGCCGCGCGGCGGTCCGGCGCGATGTAGACGTGCGTGATCGCCATGACCTGCACGTGCGGACGCGACGCGTCGTAGAGCCCGGTCACCCGCAGCATCTCGCCCTTGCGCACGGGGATGCCGGTCTCCGAGAGGAAGTGGCCGGTCGCGATCGGCCCCGGCTCGTGCAGCACCGGCCGCGCGCGGTAGACGATGTCGTTCGTCAAGCCGTACAGTGGCTTGTGCTCGATCAGCGTGCGATCCTGGCAGCGCGGCTGGCTGATCGTCAGCGCCACCGAGCTGCCGTGCAGGTGCGCCGACGCGGAGACGATCCGGCCGCTGAGCGGCATCCGCCACAGCGACGACTTCGTGTGGACCGACCCGGGCGCCAGCCCGCCCTCGATGTCGTAGCTCGGGTGATTCGTGCAGCCGTTGGCGCGCAGCCACAGCGGCTTGACGCGCTCCAGCGTCGCGCCGACGACGACGCGCATCCTGTAGACGACGCGCACGCGGTGCGCGCGCAGCGAATGGCTCATGAGCATCGCCTGCATGCGCCAGCGATCGCCGGCGCGGATCTGGTAGCCGTAGCCCTCGGGCAGGATCAGCGGCTGCTTCTCCTCGCCGGTGCCCCAGAACGGCTCGCCGCCGCGCCCGGGACAGGAGCCGTTCTTGTCGATCCCCGGCGAGCCGGCGTTGATGAAGACGATGTGGTGCAGCATCACGTCGCGGATCGAGACCCGCTGGCCGTGCTCGTTGACGAGCCACGCGTCCATGCGCGTGATGTAGCCCGAGCGCTGCGGGGTCGGCACGTTGACCTTCGGGAAGATCGTGCTGAAGCCCGACAGCAGGAACGACTGCGAGCGCAGGTGGACGATGTCCGTCCGCGCCTGCGCCGCCGGCGGCGCGACGACGGCCAGCGCGAACGCGACCGCACAGAGCCCGACGAGTGCTCCTGGCCGTCGCATGCGCAGCCATCCTATGGCGCACCGCGAATACCCGCGCCGCCGGCGACGGCGCGACGCAGCCCCCGCCGGCCGGATCGCTCAGCGGCCGGCGGCGTCGTAGACGGCGGCCAGCGCGCGCGCCACGGCGGCCGGCGCGGCGACCTCGAGCACGCGCCGGCGCCCGCGCTCGCCCGCGACCGCGTCGCCGAAGCGCGCGCGCACAGCGAGCGCCAGCGCGGCCGCGTCGCCGGGCGCGACGAGGCCCTCGCGCCCACACAGCTCGGGCAGCGCGCCGATCGCGCTGCCGGCGACCGGCAGCCCGGCGGCCATCGCCTCCGCGGCCGCGAGGCCGAACGTCTCGGCTGAGCGCGACGGCACGACCGCGAGGGCGGCCCCCGCGCGCAGCCGCTCGAGCTCGCGGTCGCCGACGCGCCCGGCGAAGCGCGTCGCGGTGCCGCGCGCGCGCGCCCGCAACGCGCCGAGCATCGGCCCGTCGCCGGCGATCACGAGCTCCACGCCGGCCGCCGCGCAGGCGGCGATCGCGACGTCGACGCCCTTCTCGGGCGCCAGCCTCGAGACGACGAGCGCGTGGCTGCCCGCCGCCGCCGCCGAGCGCTCGACGACAGACCGCACGACGTGGCCGACGACGTGCAGCGGCGGCCCACCGCCCGTGCCGAGCTGGAGGCCGAGCGCGCGCAGCCGCTCGCCGGCGAACGCGCTCGGCACGACGACGGCGTCGGCGTGCGCGAGCAGCCGGCGCTGCCACAGCGCCAGCGCGGCGCCGTAGACCGCCGCCTCGGCGCCGGTGCCGCGGCAGTTCAGGCGCACGCCGGGGCGGGTGTCGCGGCCGTGGCAGCGCGTGCAGTCCGCGCCGCGCGTGA
>JAWVGK010000131.1:0-10947 GCA_033855155.1 Solirubrobacteraceae bacterium
CGCGACGTCGCTCGTCCACAGGACCGCCTGCGCGTCCGCCTGCCGCGCCAGCGCGACGAGCTCGCGCTCGGGACGGCCGTGGCGCACGACGAGGCCGCTGCCGCGCTCGCGCAGCGCCTCGTCGAGCGCGCGCAGGCAGCCGAGCATGAAGGCCGTGCGCGGGCTCGACGCGAAACGCCCGTGCAGCAGCGCGTCGTCGAACACGAACACCGGGACGACGCGATCGAACTCGCGCGCCGCGACCGTCAGCGCGGGATGATCGGCGACGCGCAGGTCGCGGCGATACCACAGCAGGGCGGTCGTCTCGGACACTGCATCGATGTACGCACGGATCGCGAACGTAGACTCGTCGACATGCCCGATCGCACCGTCCAGGACTTCCCGATCTTTCCGCTGGGCCTCGTGGCGCTGCCGTTCGAGTACGTGCCGCTGCACATCTTCGAGCCGCGCTACCGCGCGATGTTCGCCGAGTGCCTCGAGCGCGAGACGGAGTTCGGCATCGTCTGGGCGACCGCGGCGGGCCTGCGCTCGACCGGCTGCGCGTGCGAGATCACGCGGGTCATCGAGCGCATGGAGGACGGCCGCCTCAACGTCCTGACGCGCGGCACGCGGCCGTTTCGCATCGTCGCCGAGCAGGACGACCTGCCCTACCCGGCGGCGACCGTCGAGTTCCTCGAGGACAAGCCCGAGCAGCCCGACGAGCGAGTCGCACGGGCCGCGCGCGACGCCTACGCGCTGCTCGTCGTCGAGGCCACCGACATCGAGCCCGACCCCGACGAGATCGCCGCGAAGAGCGCCTACGAGATGGCGGCGACGGTCGACTTCGGCCTCGACGCCAAGCAGGGCCTCCTCGACCTGCGCTCGGAGAACGCGCGCCTGCGCCTGGCCACGCGGCTGTTCAAGGCCGCCGTCAAGCGCTTGGACTTCGTCGAGCGCGCGCAGGCGCGGGCGCGCTCGAACGGCAAGGTCCGCTTCGGCTGACGCCGCCGGCGCGCACCGTCGCCCTCGTCGGCGATGCGGCGCGCGCCGGGCGGGCGGTCAGCGGACCTTCACCGTGCCCGCGGCGGTGTGGGACGTGCCCTTGCGCGTGAGCACGATCGTCATGGCGTAGCGCCCGCGCTTCAGCGCGCGGCGCTGGTGCAGCGAGAAGGACGTGCTGCGCCCCTTCGCCACGCCCGCGCCCATGGCGACGAACCGGTTGCCCTGCCTCAGGCGCAGCGCCACCCTCGCCCCCGCGCTGTCGAGGACGACGATCGCCTTGCACTTCGTGCCGGTGATCCTGCCGAGCTTGCGCACGAGCTTGCACGTGACGTTCACGCCGCTGACGCCGATGCCGGCGGGGCCGGGCAGCCCCTGCGGTCCGTGCGGGCCGGCGGCGCCCGTGGCGCCGACCGGGCCGGCTGCGCCGGCCGGACCCACGGTGCCCGCGGTCCCGGCGGGCCCGGCGGCGCCCGCGTGACCGGCGGAACCAGCGGGACCGGCGGAACCGGCGGGACCGGCGGGACCGGCAGGCCCGGCGGGCGCGGCCGCCTGGCCGTTGAAGCGCGTGCTGTGCGTCGTCGTGTCGCCATTGACGTTCGTCGCGACCCAGCGCGCGATGTAGCGCTTGCCCGCCACGACGTCGGTGATCTGCGCCCCGGCGGCGGAGTTGGCGTCGCCGGCGGCCTGGCGGGTCTCGCTCCCGGTGACGTAGCTCAGGGCGACCGGGCCGTTCGAGTCGAGGTCGGCGTAGGCCGCGACGCGCGGGCCGTAGACGTTCTCGTTGTCCAGCGGTGACGTGCCGATGAACATCGCGGGCGCGCTCGTCGTGGAGCTCGGGCTGAAGTCGTCGAGCTGCGACAGGCCGAACCACGGCGCGGCGGGCGCGTCGCCGCTCTCCGGGCAGACCTGCCCGCCGTAGAACCAGAAGCTCGTCACCCAGCTGCCGGGCACGCAGTCACCGCCGGTCACGGTGAGCGACCCGCCGAAGGGCGAGAGCAGCTGCGACGGCTGATCCGCGTCGAGGCGCAGCATCGTCACGTGCGTCCTCGTGATCGCCGTGCTCGCGCCGCTGGCGCGCAGCACGATCTCGTCGCCGGGATGCAGGCTCGTGAACTCGACCCTCACCCCGCCGAAGTCGGTCGCGACGGTCTTCGTCGCGTCGGGGCTGCCGCTGCGAACGCGCGAGACGTCGTAGCTGCCGGGGGGCAGCGCCGCGCACGAGACGGAGGACTGCGACAGCGTGCTCGTGCAGCTCGTCGGGCCGTACTGGCCGGGCAGCGCGGCCCGCGCGCGGAAGTCGAGGATCGTCGGCTGGGCGCCGAGGTCGGGCACGTCGAAGGCGCCGGTGTACGTCACGACGTCGCTGACGCCGACGGCGGGGGACAGGGTCGCGGCGAAGACACCACCGCTGCCCGTGCTGGTCGCGGCGGCGTCGGCCGACGAGCCGTCCTCGTAGGCGACGTGGATGGGAATCGTCGTGCCAGCGCACGTCCCGCAGTAGATCGCCAACGCGCTGCCGTCGGCAGACACCGTGGCCGACTCGGCGAAGCCGCCGTAGAGCTCCTCGACGTCGTCGTTGTGCAGCCGGTAGCGGGCGCCGTGCGCGGGAGCGCCGGTGCCGGTGTAGTCGACGGCGACCACGTCGCGGAAGTCCGACGGCGCGTGCGCCGGCAGGGTCGCCGCCCAGGCTCCGTCGCCGCCGGTCGTCACGGCGGGCGCCGTCGCGACGACGGTGTCGTTGCGCAGCAGCTTGACGGTCACCGAGACGCCGCTCGTCGGGCCGCCGAGGTTGCCGCTGACGGTCGGGGAGTACATCGACACCGACACCGTCGGCGGGGGCGCAACCGTGACCGCGGCGGCGCTGGCCGGGACGACCGTGCCCGCGACCAGGGCGGCGATCGCACATCTCCGAAAGAACGTCACTCGCGACATTTGCACAGTCCTCGATTCGAGATTGTCGGACCACCGACCGCCCGGGGGGCCGCAGCGATGCCGTTGTGACGAGGGGTCGTCCATGCGGTCATCGGCCGCAGTCAGCGGAACTGTGGGATGCGGCGACCGCCATCCGAAAGGTCGAACACGCGTCCGTTCATAATCGGTGAACGGACCGGTGAACGCGCAGCGTACGCGTGGCGCGGACGTCGCCCTGTGTGGCGCTCACGCGCAGCACCTGCGCTCTGCGGGCCCGCGGACCGAGCCGGAAGACGGCGCGCGCGACGCGCCCGCGCGAGCCGACGGTCCGCGTCACTCGCACCGCGACGCGGCCGTCGCGCAGCGCGGCGAGGGAGATCCGCACGCGGCGACCGCCGCCGCCCGGCGCCACGTCGACGAGCACGACGAGGCGACCACGCTGCAAGAAGCGCCGGATGCGCAGGGCACGGCGGCGCACGCCGAAGATCGACGGCGCCGGCTTCCCGGCCCCCGGCGCGGTCGCGGTCGCGGCCGCCGCCGCGGCGTCCAGATCGGCCGGTGTCGAGATCTGCTGCGCCGCCGCCGGCTCGTCGCTCCAGGATCCGGCGGCGGCGCGCAGCGCGCCGAGCGCGGGCTTCGCGGAGCCGTCGGCGCGCAGGAGGCCGGCATGCAGCGCCCAGACGTCGGTCTGGCCGGGGTTCGGCAGCACGTCGCGGTAGCGAAACACGACGAAGCCGCGCAGGCGCAGCGCGTCGCGCGAGCGTCGCATGAGATCGATCGTGTCGCGCAGCACCGCCGCCTGGGAGGTCTCGGACATCGTGATCGTGACCGGCGGCCCGCCCGTCGACCAGCCGAACTCCGTCGCCCAGATCCGGCGATCGCGATCGCCGAGGCCGTCGAGCTGCATCCGCACCGCCCACAGGATCCGCAGCACGCCGGCGGCATCGGAGGCGTAGGGATGGATCGCGAGCGTGTCGAAGGCGTCGCGCGCGCCGGCGGCGTACATCCCATCGAGGAACTGCGCGATCGGGATGCCGTTGTCGGCGAGCGGCAGGCCGGCCGCGACGATCTCGGCGCCGGGGTCGGCGGCGCGGATCGCCGATCCGACCCCCTCGAGCAGGCGCGTGTAGGCGGCGGGACTCGGACCGGTCGCCCAGAAGGCCGTGATGTTCGGCTCGTTCCAGACCTGCCAGCTGTGGATCGGCGCCGGCGTGAGCTCCGGGTGCGCGGTCCAGAAGCGGCCGCCGGGGCCGTAGCGCTCGACGAGCGCCGCCGCCAGAACGACCATGTCCGCCACGGCGCGCGGGGGATACATCGCGCGCAGCCGGCCGCTCGCCGGCGCGGTGCTGCGCCAGTCGGGCGGATCCATGAGCACCGGCAGGACCGACAACCCGGCGGCGGCCGCCGCGGCCATGACGTCGTCGTAGACCGAGAAGTCCAGGCGGCCGGGGCTCGTCTCGATGCGCTTCCACGAGAACGGCTGGCGCACGAGGCCGGCGCGCGCGTCGCGAACCACAGCGGCGGCCGCGAGGGGATCGGCGCCGTTGGACCGCTCGAGCTCCTCGCTGTAGATGCCGACCGCGTCGGCCCGAACCGCAGCCCCCGCGGGCTGCGCCGCGAGGCCCGCGACGACCGAGATCGCGCAGGCGGTGACGACCCGGCGCGCGAGGACCCTCGCGCGCGGCCCGCCGAACCTCCTCTGGGATGCGTCCATCCGCTACGTATCGGTCCCCGCGCGCCCGAACACGAGGCACGCGAAGCGACGGCGCGCCGACGGGCCCGGCCGAGCGCGCCGGCTACTAGCGCAGCCGCAGGCGCACGTCGCTGCGCACGCCGGCGAGCGCCGCGCGCTTCACGGCGACGACGATCCACGGCCGCACGATCGACGCCGCGGCGACCTCGCCGCCTTCGTAGCGCACCTGCCCGGTCACGACGGCGGTGCGGCCGAGCGCGACGACCCTCGAGACGCGCGCGCGGTAGCCGCCGGTCGGCTGGTAGGGCGCGAGCACCACGATCGCGCTCTCGCGCGCGAAGTCGACGCGGGCGGTCGCGCCGGCGTCGATGCCCCACGCGTGCAGCAGGCGGGCTGCCTGCGCCGCGCTGCGCACGACGCGTGCGCTCGCATCCATGCGCTCCGACGGCAGGTTGAAGTCGCGCGAGCCCTGCGCGACCTCGCGGAACCCCAGGGCGCCGCTCGCCGCCGCCGCGTCGCCGACCGACGCGCCCGATGGGCCGACGATCGCCAGAGCCGCCACGGCGAGGGCCACCGCTGCGCTGCATCCGTGCCGCACGAGCCGCTTCGCGTTCACTTCCAACGGGATCCCTTCGCTCTGGCGCTTCATGCGCCGCCTGACGTTCGTTCGCGACTGTAGCGCCCCCGAGCGGCGCCGCCGATCGTACATTCGGCCACGTACGGGGACGGACGCTACGCCGCCTCGCGCGCCGCCGGCGGCTCGAGCGGCGCCGCCGGCGAGATCCCCGCCTGCCCCGGCAGCCGCCCCTCGGCCGCGATCCACGACCCGGCGAGGATCAGCACGAGTCCCAGCAGCGCGCCCGCGGTCAACGGCTCGCCGAGCAGCCAGACCCCGTAGAGGACGGCGAAGCCGGGCGCGATGTACGCCACGAGCGACGCCCGCCCGGGACCGATCTCCGCGATCAGCGTGTAGAAGACGAGAAACGCGATGCCCGTGCCGCCCGCGCCGAGGACGAGCAGCGAGGTGGTCGCCTTCGCCGCGGGCATCGCCGGCGGCAGCGCGAACAGCGCGACCGGTGCCAGCGCGAGCGCGCCCATGGCGAGCGTCGAGGCGGCGATGCCGACCGCCGGGACGCCGCGCAGGCGGTGCGTGAGGTACAGCCCGCCGATCGCGTAGCCGAGCGACGCCAGCAGCACCATGAGGCCGCCGGCGAGCGCCGCGGCGTCGCCGGCGAGGTCGACGCCGAACAGCAGCACGACGCCGAGGATGCCCATGACGACGCCGGCCGCCGCGATCCCGCGCGGGCGCTCCTCGTCGTCGTAGCGCACGGCGATCAGCACGGTGAAGATCGGCGCGGCCGAGACGAGGATGCCCGTCAGCGACGAGGCGATGTGGCGCTCGCCGTACGTGATCAGCAGAAACGGCACCGTCACCTGCACGAAGGCCATGAACGCGATCGCGCCCCAGCGGCCGCCCAGCGCCCGCAGCGCACCGCGATCGGGACGAGCACGAGCGCGCCGAGCGCGAGCCGGGCGAAGACGAGGAAGACGGGGCCGACGCCGTCCTCGAGGGCGACCTTGATGAAGAGGTAGGACGCGCCCCACAGCGCGGCGAGGAGCCCCATGAGCAGCCACGATCGGCGGGTCACGATGCCCCTCAGGGTAGTGCGGCATCCGCGCACAAGGCCGTTGCGCCGCGGCGGTCGACGATCTCGCAGCCGCGTCCCAGGCCGTTGCCCGCCGCCGAGCGATACGGCGCCGCACGACGATCTGGATCGCTCGATGGCGGGCGTGTGTGACCGAAGGCACTCACGTGGCGAGGACGGCGCGCCGATGGTCTGTTGGAAGCCGCGGCCAGGCGGTACCACGATCGTCGGCGCCGTCTCGCAACCACAACGGAGGACCTGCGCATGCCTGCGCCGCGCTTGCAGACTCACGCTTCGCCGACGCCGTCGGCGCCCGACGTCGTGGATACCGCGGCGGCGCGATCGGACGTCGTCGAGCCGCTGAACCTGACGCCCCTGCTCAAGGCCTACGACGAGGCGTTGAAGCTCGCGCGCCACCCGCCGGCGTCACTGCGCCTTCCGCGACGCCTCGAGGCTGCGCATCGTGCGCTGCGCCTGGCCGTCGGTTGTGAGTACTTCGCCACGAGGACGGTGCGGCGGCGGCTCGACACGCTCGAGCGCGCGCTGACGGTTCGCGCCGCGATCGGCGAGGCTGCTGACGGCGACGCCGCGACGCTCGATGCGCTGCGGTCGTTTCGCGGCTCGCTCGCGCCTGCTCCGTCGCGCGCGTGGAAGGTCGCCGGGGCGATCGCGGTCGTCGTCGTGGCGCAGGCCGCTCTCGGTGACGAGTTCGCGGCCAGCACGGGCGCCGCGAGTCTGCGGGACGCGTTGAGGGGGCTTGGCCTCTCACCCGACGTGCGATCCACCGGCGATCTCGTCACGGCGCTGACGTCCGGCAACCTTCGGATGTTCGAGGCGCTGACGTCCGCGGTGCTGGCGATCGCCTTGCTGTTCGGACTCCCGCTGGGCGGCGGGTATCGCCTTGCGCAGATGTGCCTCGGCCAACCCGGACACGCCGGATCCTGGAGACGGACATCACCGCTGTGTCGGCGCGCGGCCCAGCTGCACACCGCGCAGCGCGAGGCGCAAGCCGCGCGAAGTCTCGGCGCCGAGCTTCGCCGTGAGGTTCCGCTCGATCTCTTCGTCAAGGCCGCGCTGTGCGCGGCCGTCGCATTCTGGCTTCTGGACCTTGCCAGGACCACCGCGCCCCCGCAGGAGTATGAGGGGGGCGCGTTGCCGGCCAAGTCGATGTTGCTCGTGCTGGTGTTGAGCGTGCTCGCCGTCGTGCCCCTGGCCGGGCGCCTGACGTGGCGCGGGCGCTTGATCTCGCCGCGCACCAGCCTGACGGCGAACGTGGTGCTGGTGCTCATCACGTGCGGCCTCGCGCTGCGCTTGGCGCTGGCGCGGGGACTTGGCTTGTCCGACGTGGGGACCTGGGTCGCGATCGCACTGGCGCTCCTGCTGGGTCTGGCGTGGCTGAGCTCGCGCGCCATCGGGCGTCATCAGGGCTCTCGCTGGATCGTCGTACCGGTGGCGGCGACGCTCGCAGCCGGGATGCTCGCCTCCACCGACGATGCGCTTGTGCCGCCCGACTTCCGTGCTCACGCCATCACGCGTACCGACGCGATCGAGGATGCCGGCCTGGACGCGGTGCCACGGCTCAGCCGCGGCGACCTGCAGATGCTGCTGCTGTCGCGCACGCGCCTGGCCGATGCGGACCTCAGCACGCAGGACATGCACCTCCTGTCGCTGCGCGAGAGGGACCTGCGGGCGCGCAACTCCGGCTGGCGGACCTGACGCAAGCCGACCTGCGGCGAGCCGACCTGCGCGCGGCCGACCTGTCCGCGGCACGAGCCGCTGGCGCCACGCTGCGCGGCGCGAACCTCGCCGGCGCCAACCTGAGGTGCGCCGATCTGCGTGGAGCCGACCTTCGCGGCGCGACGCTCACCGGCGCCCTGCTCGACGCGACCATCGTCAACGACGCGACGCGCCTGCCGCGGGGTCTCGGCTCGCGGCAACGCTCCAAGCTGCGCCATCGCAGCGGTTCGACGCGCATCCCCGACGGCCGCTCCTTCTACGACAGCCTGTGGACGTGTCACGGGCTTCCCAGCGCTCGGCGTACGGCAAGTGCAGCCGCCGTCGCGCCTGCCGTGCCGACACGCTTCCTCTCCAGCCGGCCGGTCCCACGCACATCGCATCGGATCCACCCCTGAGGATCGGGCTACCGGGGGCTGCGGAGGCGCCGGCCGCCGGCGCTGGTTTGCGCCAAAGGCACTCGACGGCCACCCGGACGCCCACGCGCCCGCGGCTTCAGCGCGTGAGCTTGCAGGTGTCGATCGCCAGGCGGCGGACGAAGCGCGCCGTGCGCGGCAGGATCGGCGGGCGCTGCGCCGTGTCGGGGAAGCGCAGGACGCCCCCCTCGTCGCGAATCGCGTAGCTGAAGATCTGTGCCGGCGAGGCTTGCGGGACCTCGACCGCGCCGGACTGCACGAGCAGCAGGTCGTCGGTGATGTCGCGCGCCTCGATCGTCTGCGCGCTCGTCAACGGCAGCGGCTTGCCGTGGTTGCAGCGCACGGTCGTGTCGGAGACGAGCAGGTGCAGCTTCGCGCCCGGCACGGTGCCCGTGCGCTGTGCGACGAAGAGGTCCGGCGACGGCGTGCCGCAGCCCGCCAGCGCGGCGACCGCGACGAGCCCGCCCGCAGCCGCGCGGCGCCTCATCCGGCGACCGCGACGCGGCGCGGGCCGCCGTCCAGCGTGGCGCCTCATCCGGCGACCGCGACGCCGCCGCGGCGCGGGTCGCCGGCGCCGTCCAGCGCGCCGCTGTGGCAGTCGCGGCAGATCGCCTGGACGCCGCCGAAGAACATGTTCGGCGCGCGGAAGTGCTGCACGACATACGGGTCGTAACGCAGCCCGTCGAGCGCCGCGCCCGGCTCGGCGTAGACGACGTCGTTCTCGAAGTGCACGCGCGGCGCTGCGACCGCCTCGGCCGCCGTCATGCCGTGGTCGACGACCGCGACGATCGTTTGCAGCAGCGCCGAGCGGATGCGGTTTGAGCCCGACGAGCCGAGCGCGAGCTGGACCTCGCCGCGCTCGGTGACGACCGTCGGCGACATCATCGACGGCATCCGGCGACCCGGCGGGGCGCGGTGGAAGCCGAGCGGGTTGAGGTCCGCCTCGCCCATGATGTTGTTGACGTGGATGCCCGTGCCGGGGACGACGACGCCCGAGCCCTCGCCGTTGGTGCACGTCACCGAACAGGCGCGGCCGTCGCCGTCGACGACCGAGATGTGCGTGGTCGAGCCCATCCGCGAGCCGAGCAGCCGCGCAGCGAAGCCGGCATCGTCGAGGCCCTCGACGAACGCCGGCGTGCGCGCGGACTGCGCCTCCTCCATCGCGCGCACGATCAGCGCCGTCGGCGGCGGCGCCGGCGCCTGGTCGAGCTGGCGCATCGACAGCGCCAGCAGGATCCCGCCGGCCGACGGCGGCGGGTTCGTCAGCACGTCGCGACCGCGGTAGCGGACGTCCAGCGGCGCGCGCTCGATCGCCACGTAGCGGCACAGGTCCTCGCTCGTCAGCACGCCGCCGCTCGCGGCGACGCAGGCGACGACGGCATCGGCGACGTCGCCGCGGTAGAACGGCTCGCAGCCCTCTGCGCCGAGGCGCTCGATCGTGTCGCCGAGCTCGCGGCTGCGAAACAGCTCGCCCTCGCACAGCAGCGGCCCGTCGAGCGCGTACGCCGCCTGCGCCTCGGGGGTCGAGCGCAGGATCGCCTCGAGCAGGTGCACGACCTCGGCCTGCTGGGCGTTGAGCACGACGCCGTCGCGCGCCAGCGCCGCCGCCGGCCCCGCGAGCTCGGCGAGCGCCATCGAGCCCCAGCGGCGCATCGCGGCGTCGACGCCGGCCGGCGTGCCGTAGGTCCCGCACGACGACGCGCCGACGTGGAAGACCTGGCGCGCGTCGCCCGAGAAGTCGACCTCGACCGGGACGAGTGGCGCGCGCGTGCGCCGGTCGGCGCCGTAGCCGGGCGCAGCGACGAAGAAGTCCAGCAGCACCGGCTCTTCGCCCGCGCCGGCGACGAGCATGTAGCCGCCCGCGCCCGGCCCGCTGAGCAACGGCTCGGCGACCCACGAGGTCAGCATCGCGGCGACGGCCGCGTCGACGGCGTTGCCGCCCGCGCGCAGCGCGTCCGCCCCGGCCTGCGCCGTCAGCGGGTGGCCAGCCGCGACGATGCCGTGGGGGTGGGCGCTCACGCGACGAGGCTACCCGCATACTCTGCGACGCCATGAGCCGCCCGCACGACATGACGCGCGCACGCACGGCTGCCGTCGCGCTCGGCGCCGCGGCGCTGCTGGCGGCCTGCGGCGGGCCCGCGGCGCCGCAGCGCGACGGCGCCGGCGCGATCGCGAAGGCCGGCCAGATCAGCCTGCTGAAGCTGCGCGAGGGCGACTGCGTCGCCGACCTGCGCGAGCGCATCGACAACCCCGACGGCGCCCACAACGGCGTGCCGCGCGTGCGCGCCGTCCCGTGCGCGGCGGCGCACGACGGCGAGGTCCTGCAGATCGCGCCGATCGACGACGGCGAGGACTGGCCCGGCGAGGCGATCGTCGCCGGCGAGGCATCGCGCGGACGCCCGGCGCTACAGCAGCGCCTGGACCGCGTCGCGCGGCGGACCGGCGCGCACGCCGGCCAGCTCACGCTGCTGACGTTCAAGCCGATCCAGGAGCGCTGGGAGTTCGAGGGCCAGCACGAGATCTTCTACCTCCTGCTCTACCAGCGGCCGCAGCGCGGCGCGCTCGA
>JAWVGK010000132.1:0-2683 GCA_033855155.1 Solirubrobacteraceae bacterium
CAGCGACACGTGGACGCCGACCGCGAGCATGAGCACCGCGCGCTATCGCCACACGGCGACCTTGCTGCGAGACGGGAAGGTGCTCGTCACCGGCGGCGTCACGTTCGGGCAGCGCGCCGTCGCGACCGCCGAGGTGTATGGGAAGGCGACGACGGCGCCGCGGGCGGTGGGCGACGCGTACACGGTGGACCTCGGCCACATGCGCGTGGTCTCGGCGCCGGGGGTGCTGCGCAACGACGGCGATCCCGACGGCGATGCGCTGCGCGCGGTGCTCGTGTCGCGTCCGGCGCATGGCACGCTGACGCTCGGCGCCGACGGGTCGTTGCGCTACAAGCCGGCCGAGGACTACGTCGGCACGGACGCGTTTCGCTACAAGGCATCGGACGGCGCGCTCACCTCGGCGGCGGCGACGGTCCGCCTCGACGTCCGCGCGGTGTGTGGCGGCATGGCGGCGACGAAGGTCGGCACGGGCGCGGCGGACACGATCACCGGCACCGCCGGTGCGGACGTGATCGTCGGCCTCGGGGGCAACGACGCGATCCGCGGCCTGGCCGGCAACGACCGCCTCTGCGGCGGTTCGGGCGCCGACTCGATCAGCGCGGGAGCGGGCGCCGACGTGCTGATCGGCGGCTCGGGCAAGGACGTGCTGCGCGGTGACGGCGGCAACGACCGGCTGTTCGGCGGTGCGGCGGCAGACCAGCTGTTCGGCGGCGACGGCAGCGATCTCCTCGACGGCGGGGCGAACGCGCCCGACGCCTGCCAGGGCGGCGCCGGAGCAGACACCGTGACCGACAGCTGCGAGCAGGTCACGTAGGCGCAGCGGCGCGCCGCGCCGGCACGCCAGGGCGGTCGCGCGGACCCTCGAACGGGTCCGCCGACCGCGCCTGCGCGCGGGACGAACGCGCGCCGGATCACTGCCGCGCAAGAGCGTCCGCCCGGCGGGGCATGCAACGTGCGGTGCTATCCTCGGCGAACAGCTTTCGCATCGGCTCGGGGCCGGTGGCAGGACCGGAAGTGGGCGCTCGCCCGCTTTTTTTGTTGCCAGAAGGAGATTCGATGAGCACCATCCAGACCGATGTCGAGGCCCGGCTCGCCGCCAGCGAGCCCGATGTCGAGGTGCTGCTCGCGGAGGTTCTCGGCGGCCACACGCTGCGGGTCTTCATCGACCATCCGGACGGCGTCACGCTCGCGCACTGCGAGCGCGTCACGCACGCGCTCGGCGACCTGCGCGAGCGCTACGCCGTCGAGGTCTCCTCGCCGGGGACCGAGCGGCCGCTGTCCAAGCCGCAGCACTTCCAGCGCTTCCTCGGCCGTCGTGCCCGCGTCCGCACGCGCGACGCACACGACGGCCACCGCTCCTTCACCGGCGTGCTCGTCGGCGCCTCGGACAGCGAGGTGACGATCGCCGCGGACGGCGGCGTCGTCGCGATCCCGTACGCCGAGATCCAGCGTTCCCACCTGATCGAGGAGTGAGTTAGCTCATGTCACGCGACATCCTGGATGCGATGACGGTTCTCGCGAAGGAGAAGGGCATCGCGCCCGAGAAGCTGCGGCTCGCGCTCGAGGACGCGCTCCTGTCGGCCTACAAGAAGCAGCCCGACAGCGCGAAGTACGCGCGCGTCGAGCTCGATCCCGAGACCGCGGACTTCCGCGTCATCGAGCTGATCATCCCCGAGCGCCTCGAGGCCCACCTGATCGTCGAGACGATCGACGAGGGCACGACGTACGACCCCGAGACGGGCGACATGATCGAGCCGACCGACCCCGAGATCGATCCGGCGAAGTTCGAGGAGTACAAGGACCAGATCACCGAGCAGGACGTCACGCCCGGGGACTTCGGCCGGATCGCCGCGCAGACGGCCAAGCAGGTCATCCTGCAGCGCATCCGCGAGGCCGAGCGCGACATGATGTACGAGGAGTACCGCGACCGCGTCGGCGAGCTCATCACCGGCATCGTGCAGCAGTCCGACAGCCGCTACACGCTCGTGCAGCTGCGCGAGCGCGTCGAGGCGCTGCTGCCGAAGTCCGAGCAGGTCGAGGGCGAGCGCTACGACCACTCCCAGCGCGTGAAGGCCGTCATCAAGGAGGTCTCGCCCTCGACGAAGGGCCCTTCGATCATCGTCAGCCGGCGCGACCCCGAGCTCATCAAGAAGCTCTTCGAGCTCGAGGTGCCGGAGATCGCCGACGGCCTCGTCGAGATCGCCAACGTCGCTCGCGAGCCGGGCTATCGCTCGAAGATCGCGGTCGTCTCGCACGCCGACGGCGTCGACCCCGTCGGCGCCTGCGTCGGTCCGCGCGGATCGCGCGTGCGGATGGTCGTCTCCGAGCTGCGCGGCGAGAAGATCGACATCATCCCCTACAACGACGAGCCCGCCCGCTTCGTCGCCAAGGCACTCAGTCCCGCGCGCGTGCGCGAGGTGCTCGTCGACGACGACGGCAAGCAGGCGACGGTGATCGTGCCCGACGACCAGCTGTCGCTGGCGATCGGCCGCGAGGGCCAGAACGCGCGCCTGGCCGCGCGCCTGACCGGCTGGCGCATCGACATCAAGTCCGAGTCGGAGTTCGCCGCCGAGGAGCAGGAGCAGGGCTACGAGGAGGAGGAGACGCAGGGCCGCTGCGCCGCGGTCATGTCGACCGGCCGGCGCTGCCCGAACGCGGCCCTGCCCGGCTCGCGCTACTGCGG
>JAWVGK010000133.1:0-6416 GCA_033855155.1 Solirubrobacteraceae bacterium
CGGCGCTGACGGTGACGATGCGCACGCCCGGCGACGACGAGGAGCTCGCGCTCGGCTTCCTCTACGGCGAGGGACTGATCGACCGCGTCCACGACGCGGGGCCGACGCGCGAGCTCGCCGCCAACACGATCGACGTCCGCGGGCCGCTGCTGCGCGACCCGGGCGCGCGGCGCTTCTACACGACGTCGTCGTGCGGCGTCTGCGGCAAGGGCTCGCTCGACGAGGTCGCCGTGCACGCGCCGGCGCTGCCCGCCGGGCCGCGCGTGGACCGCGATCTGCTCGCGGCGCTGCCCGACCGGCTGCGCCAACCGGCGTTCTCGCGCACCGGCGCGATGCACGCGACCGGCCTGTTCGCCGCCGGCGGCGAGCTGCTGCTCGTGCGCGAGGACGTCGGGCGCCACAACGCGATGGACAAGGTCGTCGGCCGCGCGCTGCGCGACGGCCTGCTGCCGCTGCACGAGCACGTCCTGTGCGTCAGCGGGCGGCTGTCGTTCGAGCTCGTGCAGAAGGCGGCGGTCGCCGGTGCGCCGATCCTCGTCGGCGTCGGCGCGCCGACCTCGCTGGCGATCGCGCTCGCGGCCGATCGCGGGATGACGCTCGCGGGCTTCGCGCGCGGCCGGCACGTGAACGTCTACAGCGGCGCAGAGCGCGTGGCCTGAGTCGGGTGCGGCGTCGTCAGATCGCCGGCACGAGCGGGCTGTTCGGCTTGACCGCCATGTCGCGCTCGGCGGCCAGCAGCTCGAGCATCACAGCGGTGTCGGCGATTGCGACGCCGGTCAGGTGCTCGGCGCGCGCGGAGAAGTCCATCGCGATCGCGGCGAGCGCGTTGGCGTACGCGACGCCGTCGCGCGCGGCGAGGGCGCGCAGCGCGGTGGCCGTCCGCTCGAAGGCGTCGCCGCGCGGCTGCATGACATCGGCCAGCGGCGCGACCTCGTCGTCGTCGCCGGCGATCAGCGCCGCGACGGCCAGCACGTAGCACGCGACGGGCGAGCCGTCGGCGTCGGCGTCACCGTCGAGCGCCGCGCGGACCTCCGCCGCGGCCGCGGGCGCGTCGCCCGCGAGCACGGCGGCCTTGACGAGCCCGACGAGGCGGCCATAGCTCTTCGGCGGCGCCAGCGCCCACGACGCGCGGTACTGCTCGACGGCCTTCGCGTAGCCGGCGCGGGCGGCCTCGCCGTCGCCCGCCAGCAGCGCCGCATGGGCCTCGCCCTCGGTCGCGATGGCGGCGATCATGAGCTCGCGGTGTTCGCCGTCCTGCATGGCGCCTCAGCTTACGCCCGGCCGAGCGATGTTGCACGCGCCCGATCCGCCGCCGCTGCCGGGTCGCAGCCGGCGCAGCTCAGCGGAGGTCGCGCCGGTATTCGGCCATCGGCATGCCGAAGGGCCCGTCCCAGCCGGGCTCGCGGAGCATCGTCCAGCCCTCGCGCTCGTAGAAGCGCCGCGCGCGACCGTGGTCGGCCGGCGTGAACAGGCGCATCGTCTCGAAGCCGGCCTCGTGCGCCGCGGTGACCGCGGCGCTCAGCAGCAGCGTCGCGACGCCGCTGCCCCACCACGCGCGCACGACGAACAGGTGCCACAGGTGCGCGAGCCGAGCGTCGTCGCTCGATGCGAGCGAGTGGGCCGCGGCGATGAACCCGACGTGGGCCACCGGCTGCGAACCCGCCGTCGCGAGCCGGCACCAGATGCTCGGCTTGGCGAGCACGATCTTCGCGATCTCGAGCTCCTCGGCGAGCGTCGGCACGTGCCAGCCCGCCGGGGCGAACTCGAGGTACGTCTCGAACCCCTCGACCGTGACCGCCGCGACCGCCGGCGCGTCGGCGGGCGTGGCCCGGCGGTACGCGAGGTCGTCGAGCCGCGCGGTCACGCGCTATCCGCAGGGGCGGCTCGGCGCGAACTCGTGCGTGACGATGCCGATGCCGGGCGCCGCGAGGTAGATCGTGCGGCCGTCGACGGCCATCGCCTCGGCGCGGTAGCGGTCCGCCTCGGCCGGGCCGGGCGGGTTCGGCAGCTGCTCGGACTCGTTGCAGCGAGCGTCGACGATCCGCGAGATGATCGCCTCGTTCGGATCGCCGGTGTGCGTCGCGTCGGTGAGCGTCCAGAGCACGCCGCCGCCGGCGAGCGACTGTCCGGCGACCCGCTCGTCGCTCTCGCCCTCCGACGCCGCGACGAGGTCCGAGCGCAGGTGCGTCGCGTCGACGGTCTGCGTGAACGCGTAGGCGAAGACGTCGCTCGCGGTCGCGCCGACGATGCTGCCGCGCAGGTCGACCCAACCGATGTGCCGGCTGCCGAACCTCACGGCGTCCTTGGGCAGGCGCAGGTGCCGCGGGGCGGCGGCGTTGCGGCGCACGAACAGGCCCGAGCGCGCGGGATCGTCGACGAGTCGCCCGTCGGCGCGCTTCGTGCACGACAGCCCGTACGCGACGCGGCTGCCCCAGCGCGCGGGGGCGGCGGTCAGCTCACAGCGCGCCGGCGCGAGGCGCTTGTACGTCGCGCGGCGGCCGGCGAGGTCGTCGGAGAACGCCTTGCAGCCGCTCGTCCCCACGCAGCGGACGTACGTCAGCACGAGCCTTCCGCGGGCGTCGTGGCCGAGATCGATCGATCGGTAGGCCGCGACGGGCGCCCCGGCGACCGGCGCGACGGCGCCGTCGGGGCCGCGCCGCATGAGCGTCTGGCTCGGGAAGCTGCCGACGGTCCAGACGAGGGTGCCGTCGAGCGCGGTCAGCCGCGACGCGTCGGCGCCGGGCACGACGACGGGGTCGGCGGCGAGCGCGGCGCCCGGCGCGGCCAGCAGCGCGGCGAGGGCGAGGAAGATGAGCGTGCGTTCGAGCATGTGGTCCCATCATGCTCTGCCCGCCGGACCGCATGGCGCCACCCGGGTGTCGCGCCGGGCAACCTACGACATCCGCGCCGCCAGCAGGCAGAGGTCGTCGTCGAGCTCGCCGGCCGCGAACTGCTGCGCCTGCGAGCTCAGCATCGCGACGACCTCCGCGGGCGGGCGGCCGGCGAGCTCGCACAGCGTCCGCCCGACGGCGTCGAGGCCGAGCAGCGGGCCTTCGCCCTCGCGCGCCTCGGTCAGCCCGTCGGTGTACAGCAGCACGCCCTCCCCCGGCATCATGTCGTGCGCGCCCTCGACGCAGCCGGGATCGTCGTAGAGCCCGAGCGGCGCCCCCTGGCGGCCTGGCTCGAGCTCACGACCGTCGTCGAGGCGCAGCGCCGGCGGGTGCCCGGCGTACGCCCAGCGCAGCCGCCGCTCGCCGGGCAGGAACGTCGCGCAGGCGACCGTCACGAAGTCGTGGCTCGTGCCGGCGCGCTCGATCAGCGCGACGTTGACCCAGTTCAGCAGCTGGACCGGATCGTCGGAGAAGGGCGCCGTCGCGACGAAGATCGTCCGCACGAACGCGGCGCGCCGGGCGGCGACGAGGCCGTGGCCGACGACGTCTCCGACGACGAGCACCGTCGCGTCGCGCGGCCCCTCGGCGACGAGGTAGAAGTCGCCGCCGACGTGCTGCGCCGCGGGCTCGAAGCGGGCCGCGAGATCCAGGCCCGGCCGTCGCGGCAGCTCGGGCGGCGTCAGCGCGTCGCGGATCGCGCGCAGATCCTCGAGCTCGTGCTCGGCGGAGTTCAGCCGCTCGCGCAGCCGCGCGACGTCGCTCTCGTGCATCTCCGCCTGGTGGCGCAGCATCGCGATCAGCCGGGCCTGGCGCGAGAGCTTCGCCTCGGCGCTGACGTCGCGCTTGCCGGCGACGGCGAGCGGCTGCGTCCTGCGCGTCTCGTCGTTGTCCGCTGCCGAGCGATGCAAATCGATGCGTTCCTTGCCGGCCGCGTCCGAGGCCGTTCCGACCCGGGCACTACCTCTGGTGTGCCGTCACCGTACTACGGGCGGCCCCGCGGGGTGGCCACACCGTGGCGGGACGCCGCCCGCGCCAGCGGTAGCGTTGCCCCGATGCCCGACCGCTTCGAATCGTACCTGCGACACGCGGCCGAGCTGCTGCGCAGCGGCGACCTCGCTCGCGCCGAGGGCCTCGAGCGCCTCGCGCGCGAGACGCTCGAGCGGCTTGGCTCGCCGCCGCAGCTCGCGGCGAAGCTGCACGCGCTGCGAGGCGACCGCGCGATGCGCCAGGCCGACTACCCGCATGCCGAGTCGGCGTTCGGCGACGCGCTCGAAGCGCTGCGCGAGGCCGGCGGCGAGCCGCGCGAGCGCTTCGAGGTGCTGCAGCGCCTCGGCCTCGCGCGCTCGCACCAGGGCGCCGACGAGCGCGCGCTGGAGGCCTTCGACGAGGCGCTCGCCGTCGCCGCCTCGATCGGCCCGGCGTTTCCGCCGGCCGCGTACGTGCACATCTCGCGCGCGGAGTCGCTGCGGCGCCTGTCACGGCGCGCCGACGCGGAGGCGAGCCTGCGCGCGGCGATCGCCGCCGCGGAGCACGCGCCGCTCGAGAGCCGCGAGCGGATCGCGAAGGCGGCGCGGAGCGCGCTCGACGCGCTGCGCCCGTCGTCGGCGGCCGCGGGCGCCGCGCCGCCCGCCGCGCCGAGCCAGCCGTCGCCGGCGCCACTGGCACCGTCGGCGCTGAGGGCCGACGACGCGGGCTTCGACGCGGTCCTCGCCGAGCTCGACGCGCTCGTCGGGCTGGCGGCGGTCAAGGCGGAGGTGCGCCGCCTCGCCGAGCTGCTGCGGATCGCGACGATGCGCCGCGAGGCGGGGCTGAAGACCGTGCAGGTGTCGCTGCACCTCGTCTTCCAGGGCGGGGCTGGCACGGGCAAGACGACCGTCGCGCGGCTGTTCGGCCGCCTCTACAAGAGCCTCGGGCTGCTGGCGAGCGACACCGTCGTCGAGGTCACGCGCGAGGACCTCGTGTCGGGCTACGTCGGGCAGACGGCGGCGAAGACCGCCGCGGCGATCGACCGCGCGCTCGACGGCGTGCTGTTCCTCGACGAGGCGTACGGGCTCGTGCGACCCGGCGCCGAAGGCGACTTCGGCCCCGAAGCCGTCGTCGAGCTCTCAAGCGCATGGAGGACGACCGCAGTCGCCTGGCGGTGATCGCAGCCGGCTACCCGCACGAGATGGCGGAGTTCCTCGCGTCGAACTCGGGCTTTCGCAGCCGCTTCGGCGAGACGATTCACTTCGAGGACTACGGGCCGGCGGAGCTCGTGCAGATCTTCGAAACATTCGCGACCGGCTCCGACTACGCGCTCGCGCCGGCGGCGCGCGAGGAGCTGCAGCGCGTGATGGAGCGCCTGCACGGCGCCCGCGACCGCTACTTCGGCAACGCGCGCACGGCGCGCAACCTCTTCGACGACGTCGTCGCCCACCAGGCCGAGCGGCTGCTGCAGGGCGCCGGCAAGCCGGATCGATCGATGCTCATGGAGCTGACGGCCGACGACGTCCGCGCGGCGAGCGCCGAGCGGCCCGGATGAGCGGGCGGCCCCGGTTTGGGCGCGCGCCGGCGGATCGACGCCGACGGCCGTTGTATCTTCGCCCGGCAGGGCCGTCCAGCAGGCCGCATCGGGGAGTCGCATGAGGAGAGCCGAAATGCAGAGCTTGGTCGTCGAACGCAGGCTCGCGATAGGCACGGCGTGCGCCGTCGCCGGCTTCGGGGTCGCGATGCCCAGCGCGGCGAAGGCCTTCACCGCGGATGCCGAGACGTCGCCGGCGACGATCTCGTACGCCGGCGCCGGCGACCCGCGCACGACCCGCGAGCTCGAGCAGCGCCTGCATCTGCAGGCCGGAGCCGCCGACGAGCATCTCGTGCTCGCAGTGAGCCTCGAGGACCAGCAGTGGTCGCCCGGCCCGGCGATGATCGAGGGTGGCGGCACGCTCGGCGCCCCGCGGCCGCGCAGCGCGATCAGCGCGACGAGCGTCACCGGAGGACGCGGCGGCTGCGAGAGCCCGACGACGTCGCAGCGGACCCTGGGCTTCGATCTGCTGCTGCCCGCCGGCACGCGCTCGACGATCTCCTTCAGGGGGCCGCTGCGGCTCACGCGGGCGCCTGCCGGCGCGGACGAGTTCGTCCAGCGCTGGACGATCGCGCCGGCGGCTGAGGGCGCGCCGGCCAGCTCGATCGCCCCACCGGGCGAGGTCGCGATCAGCAGCCCGCCGGTCACGTTGGCGGGGCTGCGGCCCGCGCCGGTCGTGCTGCGCCTCGGCGTGGCCGGCTCGCACCGGACGATCGGCGACGGCGACCGCGTGCGCGTCGCGCCCCGGCGCCGGCTCACGGTCAGCGGCAGCGTGCGCGGCGCGCGGCGCGGCGACAGCGTGACGATCTGGCGCTTCTCCCCCGGCGCGACGGTCGCCAGGCCGCTGGCGCGCGTGCACGTCGACCGCCATGGGCGCTTCCGCCACGTCTGGCGCCCGCTGCGACGCGGGACGTGGGATCTGTACGCGAGGTACGCCGGCCATCCCGGGCTGCTCGAGGCGTCGA
>JAWVGK010000134.1:0-31250 GCA_033855155.1 Solirubrobacteraceae bacterium
CGGAGGCCTGGGTCACGCTTCCCGATCTCGGCCGCTGGGGCTCCAGCGACGCGGACGGCCGCTTCAAGATCGCGCGCGTCCCGCCCGGCGAGCATCGCTGCGTCGTGCGCACGCGCGACGGCCGCGAGGCGCAGTCCACGTTCACGGTTCCCGGCGCGTCGATCGAGCTCGTCGTCGGTCCGGCGCCGGCGTAGCCGCGCGGCGCAGGCGAGCGGTAGCCGAACGGGCAGGCGATCGGAGCGAGGACTGCCCTAAGGGCTGGCCACACCACTCTGGCCAGCACGGCCGCGGACCGCGACGCTGGGGGAGTGACGGTATCACCGCCTTCGAGACGACCCCGCGTCATGCTCGCGAACCTGCGCCCGATGGCCCGAGTCGGCATGGTGTGCCTGCTCAGCGAGGACGGCATCGAGGTCATCGGTGAACGGCTGGTGCCCTCGAGCAGCACCCCCGAGATCGAGCGACTGCGACCCGACGTCGTCGTCGTCGATCTCGACCAGACCGAGTCGCCGCATCTGTGCGAGCTCGTTCGTTCTGCCTGCCCGCACACGAAGGTCGTGTTGTGGGCGTCCACCGAGGACGTAATGGAGGTGATCGACCCCGGCGCGACGAGGCGGCGGTGGGTCCTCTCCGGCGTACCCGAAGACCTGCTCGCCGAGTTGAGCACAACAAGCCCCCCACCGGAGGAATGACATGCCCACGTACCTGAGCCCCGGCGTCTACGTCGAGGAGGTCCCTTCCACATCGAAGCCGATCGAGGGCGTGAGCACGTCGATCGCAGCATTCGTCGGCCTCGCCCCCGGCGGGCCGGTCAACACGCCGATGCGGATCTCCAACTGGTCGCAGTTCGCCAAGATCTACGGCGATCCGGTGCAGAAGGAGAACGGCCCGTTCATGGAGGGGGCGTATCTCGCCCACTCGGTCTACGGCTTCTTCCAGAACGGCGGAACGCTGTGCTGGATCGTCCGCGTCGGCAAGGCCGACGGGGCCGGAGCACCGGTCGCGCAAGCCGCGCTGCCGGCCGCCGGCGATGCGGCGGTCGAGGCGCTGCGCTTCGTCGCACAGCCGGAGGCGGGCGCCAACGGGCAGGTCAAGGTCGACGTCGCCGAGAACCCGATCATCAAGACCGAGGGCGACGGCGAGGGCGACAAATCGACCGCTGGCGAGCCGACCTACAAGATCACGATCACGGCTCCCGGCGCGGCCGCCGAGGAGTACGACGGCCTGACGATGAAGAAGGGCCGCAACAATCTCCTCACGAAGATCAACGCCGCGTCGAAGCTGATCAAGATCGAGGAGACCGGCAGTGCGCTGCCCGAGGCGCAGCGCCGACCGGCGCCCGGCAGCTACGTCCTGTCGGCGCCGAGCGTCTCGGTCGACAAGGTCGAGGCCACGGACTTCGCCGGCGACGTCGCCAGGCGCCGCGGCATCGGCGGGCTGGCCGCGGTCGACGAGATCACGATGATCTCGGTCCCGGACCTCTGGGCGCTCGCCGAGAACGGCAACGGCAAGGTCGTCAAGGACCTGCAGGGCAAGCTCATCGCGCATTGCGAGAACGCCGGCGACCGCATGGCGATCCTCGACGCCCCCGCGAACATGCTCCCCCAGGACGTCCTGGACTGGCGCATGAACGACGCCGGCTACGACTCGAAGTTCGCGGCCCTGTACTGGCCGTGGATCGAGGTCATGAACCCGCTCGACAACCGGCCGCTGACGATCCCGCCGTCGGGCCACGTCGCCGGCGTCTGGTGCCGCACGGACTCGACGCGCGGTGTCCACAAGGCTCCGGCCAACGAGGTCACGCTCGGCGTCAACAGCGTCTCCTTCCAGATCACCCAGGCCGAGCAGGGCAGCCTCAACAAGGCGGGGATCAACTGCATCCGCGCGTTCCCCGGCCGCGGCATCCGGATCTGGGGCGCCCGCACGCTGTCCAGCGATCCGGAATGGCGCTACATCAACGTGCGCCGGCTCTTCAACTACGTCTCCGAGTCGATCATGGAGGGGACGCAGTGGTCGGTGTTCGAGCCCAACGACCAGAAGCTCTGGATTCAGCTGCGCATCGCCGCTTCAAGCTTCCTCACCCGCACATGGCGCGAGGGCGCGCTGTTCGGTGCCACGCCGGGTCAGGCGTTCTTCGTCAAGTGCGACGAGGAGACCAACCCGCCCGAGGTCATCGAGGCCGGCCAGGTCGTGTGCGAGATCGGCATCGCGCCGGTGAAGCCGGCCGAGTTCGTGATCTTCCGCCTCAGCCAGTACGCGGACGGTGGCGGACAGGTCGAGGCCTGAACCCCATGACGACGACACGAAAGGACGCCAGAGATGGCTGACGAAATCAACGGCACGCTGTACTTCCAGCTCAAGCTCGCCGGCCGCGAGGGCTCGGGCCTGTTCACCGAGGCCACCGGCGGCGGATCGGAGAACGCCGTCATCGAGCAGAAGGTCTCGATGCCGAACGGATCGGTCGCGATCAAGAAGATCCCCGGCAACCTGAAGTTCAACGACATCACGCTCAAGCGCGGCGTCGATCCCGACAAGGTGCTGTGGGATTGGCGCCAGCAGGTCGTCGACGGCGACTTCCGAAACGCCCGCTGCGACGGGACGATCATGATGGTCGACTCGCTGTTCAAGCCGGTCGCGACCTACACGTTCACCGCCGGGTGGGTGAGCAAGTACACGCCGGCCGCGGTCGGCGCCGGCAAGGACGAGAGCGCGGTCGAGGAGATCACGATCGCGGTTGAGGACTTCAAGCGCGCATAGGCGACGGGAGCCCACGACCATGAAGACGGAGTTCGAGTTCGCGCTCCCGAGGGGGTACGTCGACGACGACGGCACCGTGCACCGGGACGGGTCCATGCGCCTGGCCACGGCGCGCGACGAGATCGAGCCGCTGCGCGATGCCGGCGTGCGCCAGAACGAGGCGTATCTCGCCGTGCTGCTGCTCGCGCGAGTCGTCACACGGCTCGGCACGATCACGGCGCTGACGCCGGCGATCGTCGAAGGGCTGTACGCCGCCGACTTCGACCATCTGCAGCGCCTGTACGAGCGCATCAACGCGGATGGCGAGGCGGTGGGCTCCGTGTCGTGCCCGGCGTGCGAGCACGCCTTCGAAGTCGACCTCAGCGAGATCGGAGACGTGGGCCTGGGGGAATGACGCGGCCGTCTCCCGAGCAGCTGCTCGACGAGACGGCCCGCCTCGCGTTTCACCTGCACTGGCCTCTCGACACGATCCTCGACCTCGAGCATCGCGACCGGCGTCAGTTCCTCGACGAGGCAGAACGCCTGGCCGCATCCTCCTGACCGCGCCCTTGCCATGACCGAGCACACCGAACCCGACACGCCACGCCCGCGCCCGCTGCCCTTGGGTCGCTTCGTGCTGGCGCGAACCGATCGGCTCGGCCGGGCCGGCGGACGCAGGCTCGCTCGCGCCGTGACGGCTCGCCACGATCCCCAGCGCCTCGCCGTCGCGCCGCGGCTGGCCCCTGCTGGACGCGCGGCGCTGGCGCGCAAGGCAGCGCCAGGCCCCGACACTCCCGGCGACCCGGCCGAAGAAGCGGCCAAGCAGGCCGAGGCCGACCGGCTTGCGTCACTGTCGGGCTACTCGCCGAGCGCGATGGCGTACCTCGTCGAGAACGCGTCGCCGTCGGGCTCGGCGCCGATGTCGCTCGGAGATGCGGCGATCGGGCTCCAGCGCAGGGAGCGCGAGCGCAAGAGCTCGACGACGCCGCGACGCGTGGCGATCGAGGAGGGCCCGACGACGCCGCGGCCGCTGTCGCGCACGCCGGCACAGCCGCCGGCAGGCGCTGCGTCGATGCCGCCGGAGTCGGTCGCCGTGACAGCGCCTCCGGATCACGACGTGACGGAGCCCGCGGGTGCCATCGCAGCATCCGCCGTGGCGCAGCGGGTCGACCCGGCCGCAGCCGCTCCGGATCTCGCGGTGTCTCCAGGTCCTGGCCACGCGGAACCGCCGGCCGCGCCCGCGCCGACCGGCGCCGCCGAACGCCAGCCGACCACGGCGCCGAGGTCGATGAAGATCTCCCGCAAACCCACCGCCAACGCGTCCGATCCCGCCGGACTCGAGGTCTCTCCCGCGCCGTTCGCCCCGGCTGCCCCGGACGACGTGGCGGACCGTGCGACCGCCATCCCGCCGAGCTGGGAGGTCGGGCGCCCAGCCTCTGGACGGCCCTCGGCCGCGCGTAGAGCCTCAGAACAGCCCCCGCCATCCGACGTCGCGGCCGAGGAGCCGCCGGCGCCAAGCGTCGGGGACGCGGGGACGCCGACGGCGGCGCGGGCTCGGGACGTCCCTGTGCGGGTGGCGCCGCGACCGCGACCGCCCGCTCCGGCGCGGCCCGTCGTTCAACGCGTCGTCCGTGCCGAGCCGTCCGCACCGCGTCCTGCGGCGTCCGCCGACGGGAGCGCCGACACGGCTCGAGGAGACGGCTTCCCCGCCGCGGCGCCAGGAGACGGCTTCGCGGCACGCCTGCTGCGTCGGGTCGCCGACCGGCGGCAGCGCCCGTCGCGCGATCCCGTCGCGTCCCGGCCGCTGTCCCACGAGGCGCCCGCCCCGCGCGCCGCAGCCGCCCCGCTCGCCGTCATGCGCCTGCGGTCGTCGCCACGCGCGAGCTTTTCCGAGGCGACCGCAGCCAGTGCTCAGGCGACGGTCGGGGACGTGAGCTCTGCCGGTTACGGCGCGCCGGTACCGGCGGGTCCGGCAGCCGACGGCGGCGCGGTCGCTCCGACGGCTGCGTCGATGCCGGCGGGCGACGCCGCAGCCCCGGCGGCGACCAGGCTCGCTCGGCTGCTGCGCTTCCGCGATGCGACGCCACCGGCCCCGGCCGCGGCCGCGGCGCGGCCGACGGCACGGTCGATGGCGGCCACTGCGCCCGCCGAGCCCGGCGCGCCGGCCCCGACAGCACCGGCCGCCACGACCACCACGCCGGCGCCCAGCGCCCCCGTCCCGCCCGCCGCCACAGCCACAGCGTCCCGGCCGGCCTCCGATACCGGAAACGGCATGACGTCGCAGCGGTCCGCGCAGAGCGCCGTCGCCCCGAGGTCGCGGCTCCGCGCTCTCGCACGACGGACGACGCCGGGTGCCGCCAGCGAGCCGGGCGCGCCGGCGCCCCCACCGGCCACGACGACCGCCACACCGGCCACGCCCGCTCCCGGCTTCCCCGACCCGCTGGCCGCGACCTCGACAGCGGCTTCGTCGCGCGTCGACACCGGGGCCGGCGAGCCATCGCAGCGCACCGCATCGGGCGCCGGGGCACCGAAGTCGCGGCTGCGCGCGCTCGCACGGCGCACGACGCCGCGCGCCACGGGCGAGCCCGGCGCGCCTGCTTCCACTGCACCCACGTCGACAACCGCGACCTCGGACACCCCCGCTCCCGGCGCCCCCGACCCGCCGACCCGGCCCACCGCGACTGACGCCGCCCCGCCTCCCGTCGACACCGACGCCACCGTGACCGTGCACCACTCCGCATTCGGCGCCGGCGCCCCGAAGTCGCGGCTGCGCGCGCTCGCGCGGCGGACGATGCCGACCCCCGCCCGGGAGCCGGGCGCGCCTGCGCCCACAGCACCGGCCGCGACAACGCCGGTCACGCCCGCCCCGAGCGCCCGCGCCACGCCGACGCCTAACACCACCGGCGCGCCCGCCCCCGCCGCACGCGCTTCGTCGATGCCGGACCCCGTCGGCAGGCCCGTCCACGATTCCCCCGCCGAGCCGACGGCCGCCACGGGCGTCGCGCCCGCGCCAGCCGCCACGGCGTCACGCCGGACGATGCGGCGCACCCGGCGGGAGCTGGGCGCAAGCTCCGCACCACCGCCGGCGTCCCCGGCCACGTCGAGCCCGACGCCGCGTGCGGGCGATGAGCATGGCCCCGCCACACCCAGTGGATCCTCCGCGCCGGCGCCGCTCGACCCGCGCGCCCCGGACACCACGTCCGCGCCGGCGCCACTCGACCCGCGCGCCCCGGACGCCACGTCAACGCCGGCGCCGTTGCGCGTCGCGCGAGCGCCACGAGCAGATTCGACGCCGGCGACCGAGGCACCGACCGCGTCTGTGCCCCAGTCAGCCGCGATGCGGCCGGCGCGCGAGACACCATGGGCGACCGCGACGCCACGCCTCGGCGCACGCGGGGCCCCCGGCGACGTCGCCGGCGCCGCGCCACAGGGTGCCGCGCCACACGGCGCCGCGCCACGCGCCGGCTCGCCACAGGGTGCCGCGCCACACGGCGCCGCGCCACACGCCGGCTCGCCACACGGCGCCTTGCCACACGCCGGCTCGCCACATGGCGCCGCGCCACACGGGGGCTCGGCACACGGCGGCTCGCCACCGGATGCCGTGCCACACGATCCCGCGCACGCGGTCCGGCCGAGTCGCGGCGGCGCCCGCCCGCGCCTGCAGCTCGTGCGCGCCGGGGCGCAGCTCACGGACACGACGCCCGCGATCCTCGCTCGCGTTCCGGCGCCCGAGCTCGCTACCCCGCCGACCTCGCCGACCGCGCCGCCGAACTCGACCGCGCGGTCACTCGCGCGCGCCACCGCCGGCGCGATCGCCTATGAGGACGACGGTCGCATGAGCGTGCTGTTCCCGCCTCCCGGTGCGGTCGCCGCGCCCCTCGGCCCGGTGCTCGCACGCGACGAGGCCGAAGCGCCGACACCCACGCCCACGCCGGCCGTGACCGCACGGCCCGCACCGCCCGCCGCTCCTCCTGCGGCCCTCGATCGCGAGGACCTCTACCAAGACTTCATGCGGCGACTGCGCCGCGACGTGCTCGAGCAGCGCGAACAGATCGGGGAGCTGTACTAGATGGCCAACGATGCGTCCGTCGCTTCGATGCCGACAGAGCGTGACCTCGACAAGCTCGCGGAGAACCGCTTCAAGGTCGAGGTCGTGCCGAGCCTGTTCATCGGCGAGTTCCGCGAATGCTCGGGCCTGTCGATGGAGCGCGAGATCCTCGAGTACGCCGCGGGCGGCAACAACGACTTCGTCTACAAGCTTCCGGGCCGGGTGAAGTACCCGAATCTCGTGCTCAAGCGCGGCGTCACGTACCAGACCGAGCTGATCGCCTGGTTTCGCGATGTGCAAGCCACCCCCGCCTCGAGCACCGTGACCGTGACGCTCCTCGACACGATGGGCGAGCCGGCCAGGGTATGGGCGTTCAAGCAGGCCTATCCGGTCAAGTGGGCGGGTCCGAACCTCAACGCCGGCTCGGACTCGGCCGCGACGGAGACGCTCGAGATCGCGCATGGCGGACTGGAGCAGGTCGGATGATCGGCGCTGCGATGCCCGTGCAGATGCCCCCGGAGGCCGCGACGCCCGCGGTCGCCTCGCTGGACGTCGACGGCGGCGGCCTCGTCATGTGCCTGTTCAATCCGAAGGACTACACGGTCTCGAAGACCAACAGCTGGAAGGCCGAGCCGAAGCAGGGCGAGACCGCCGCGAAGCCGTCGTACACCGGCGGCAACCCCTGGGAGCTGTCGCTGCAGCTGCTCCTGGACACCACGCTGCTGACCGACGGCGACACGGTGCAGACGAGCGCAGGGACGCTCTTCGACGCGATGAACGCGACCAAGGGCGAGGGAGCCGGTAGCCCCGGCAAGAAGACGACGCGGCGCCCGCCGACGGTGACGTTCACCTTCGGGACGTTCACGTTCGTGGGCGTCGTCAGGAACCTCAGCGTCCAGTACACCCTCTTCGCGTCCAACGGCGAGCCGATCCGCGCCGACGTGAAGCTCACGCTGGTGCAGTGGGACCCCACGCCGCGCGAGGGCCAGAACCCGACGACGCGCTCGGAGAGCGGCCTCGGCACGCACCTCGTGCGCGACGGGGACTCGCTGGCATCGCTCGCCTACCGGTACTACGGCGACGCGACGCGGTGGCGCGCGATCGCGGAGGAGAACGGCATCGACGACCCGCTGCTCCTGCGCGGCGGCCGCGCGCTGAACATCCCGAGGCTCGACTGATGGGTCGTTCCCCGAACCTCGTCGCGGGCGTCAGCGTGAAGGTCGGCGGCCAGACGCTCGATCCGAGTGTCTCGATCGTCGAGGCCCGCGTCCAGGACAACCTCCTGCTGCCGGACGCGTTCATGCTGCGCCTGCTCGACCCCGACTTCAAGCTCGTGGACGGATCGACGTTCGACATCGGCGCCAAGGTCGAGCTGCAGTTCGCCGCCGCGAGCAAGCCCAGCGGGTCCGACGGCGTGTTCAAGGGCGAGATCGTGACGCTCGCGCCGCAGTTCGAGAAGGAGGGACCGGTCCTCGTCGTGCGCGGCTACGACCTCGGGCACCGGCTGATTCGCAGCCGCCACACGCGCACGTTCCAGGACATGACCGCCAGCGACATCGCGTCGAAGATCATCGGCGAGGCGGGGCTCGCCAAGGACGTCCAGGCGACCTCGGACGTCTATCCGTTCGAGCAGCAGAGCAACGAGACCGACTGGGACTACCTCTGGCAGCTCGCCGGCCGGGTCGGCTTCGAGGTCGTCTGCCTCGACGAGAAGATCCACTTCCGCAAGCCCGGCTCGGGCGCGGGCAACCCCGTGCTGCTCGAGTGGGGCGTGAACCTGAAGGGGTTCCATCCCCGTGCCAGCGCCGTGCAGCAGGTCGAGAACGTCGTGGTCAGCGGGTGGGATCCCGCGTCCAAGCGGCGCGTCACGGCGACGAAGTCAGCGCCGCTGCTGGACTCCAGCATCCAGATGCGCCGGGACGGGCTGGCCAACGGCTCACACCAGGTCGCCGACGAGATCGTCATCACCCAGTCCGAAGCCGACGCGCTCGCGCAGAGCACGCTCGACCGGCTCGCCAACGCCTGGCTGAGCGCGGACGGGCGCTGCGTCGGCAATCCGAGCGTGCGGGCCGGCGGCAAGGTCGAGATCAAGGGCGTCGGCACGCGCTTCGGCGGCCAGTACCTCGTGACGCAGTCCACGCACGTGCTGCGCGACGCGGCCGGCTACGACACCGAGTTCGAGGTCAGCGGACGCAGCCGCCGCACGCTGATCGACCTCCTCACGCCGCGCCAGCGCCACGGCTACGCCGAGTCGCTCGTCATCGGCGTCGTGACGAACAACGACGACCCCGAGAAGATGGGCCGCGTGCGGGTGAAGTTCCCCGGCCTCGACGAACGCCAGGAGGGCTGGTGGGCGCGCGTCGCGAGCACGTCGGCCAGCGGCAAGCGCGGCCTGATGATGATGCCGCTCGTCGACGACGAGGTCGTCGTCGGCTTCGAGCACGGCGATCCGCGGCGACCGTTCGTCCTCGGCTCGCTGTGGAACGGCACGGCCAAGCCGGACAAGCTCGCGGCCGAGGGCGGCGGCAAGCCCGACGGGTCGTTTCACCTGCGCAGCGACAAGAAGGCGTCGATCAGCGCGGGCGGCGACCTGTCGATCGCCACGGAGGCGAAGATGGAGGCGAAGTCGACGTCGGACCTCGCGCTGCGGGCGGGCGGCAAGCTCGCGATCGAGGGCAAGGGCGCCGAGATCTCGATCACCGGCCCGACCGGATCGGTCGTCGTCGAGCAGGACGGCTCGATCACTATCAAGGGCACCCAGATCACGGTCGACGCGTCGGCGAAGCTCGCGCTCAGCTCGTCGGGGATCGTGCAGGTCCGCGGCTCGCAGATCATGCTCGGGTGAGGCGGCAGGCGATGTCCGACATCCACGGCACCGGTCTCGCGTTCCCCCTCGGCGTCGACCGCCGCGGCGGGATCGCGCTCGCCCGCGACGGCGACGACGTCGAGCAGGCCATCTCGATCATCCTGAGCACGGCGCCCGGCGAGCGGCCGATGCGACCGGAGTTCGGCTGCGCGGTGCACGACTACGTCTTCGACGTCGTCAACTCGACGACGCTCGGACGCATGGAGGGCGAGATCCGCCGCGCGCTCGCTCGCTGGGAGCCGAGGATCGACGTGCTCGGCATCGGCTTCGACGCCCGAGCCGGCGCCGGCGCGCGCGGCGACGGCTGCCTCGCGATCACGATCGAGTACCGCCTGCGGGCGACGAACGACGTGCGCAACCTCGTCCACCCGTTCTACGTCGTCCCCGCCGAGGAGGCCGAATGACCGGGCTGCCCACGATCGACCTCGACGACCGCGGCTTTCAGGATCTCGTCAGCGAGGCGCGCAGGCGGATCGCGCTGCATTGCCCCGAGTGGACCGAGCACAACGTCTCGGATCCCGGCATCACGCTGATCGAGCTCTTCGCCTGGATGACCGACCTGACGATCTACCGCCTCAACCGGATCCCCGAGAAGCTCCACGTGGCGCTGCTGGACCTGCTCGGCATCCGGCTCGAGCCGCCCAACCCGGCCGAGGCCGACCTCTGCTTCCGCCTGACCGGCCCGGCCACGCAGCCGGTAACGATCCCCGCGTCCACCGAGGTCGGCGTGCCGCGCATCGCCGGCGACGAGCCGATCGTCTTCCAGACGACCGCGACCTTCACGATCCCGCCGCTGCGCCCGGTCGCCTACGTCCTCACGCGCGACCGCCAGGTCAAGAACGTCGCCGTCGCCGACGGCGTGGCGAAGCCGCACGGCCCCGAGCAGCTCGCCTTCGGCAGCCCCCCGCGGCCGGGCGACGCGCTGCACCTCGGCTTCGACGCGCCGCTCGGGCGCCTGCTGCTGAGCGTCGACGTCGAGGCCTCGCAGGCGCGCGGCGTCGGCATCGATCCGCACGACCCGCCGCTGCTGTGGGAGGTCTTCGTCGGCGACGACACGTGGCAGCCGGCCGAGCTGCTCGAGGACGGCACCGGCGGCTTCAACTACGGCAACGGCGCCGTCGAGCTGCAGCTGCCCACGACCAGCGCGCCGCACCTGCTCGGCGGCCAGCGGCTGCACTGGCTGCGCTGCCGCATCGTCGATCCGACGACGGCGGGAAAGCCCGACGCGAAGTACACGCAAGCGCCCGAGATCTACTCGATCACGGCCGCGCCGATCGGCGCGCTGCTGGCATCCGAGCATTGCGTGCACGTCGACACGGAGCTGCTCGGCACGAGCGACGGGACCCCCGGCCAGGAGTTCCCCCTGCGCATGCGGCCGGTCCTCGAGCTGCAGGAGGGCGAGACGCTCGAGGTCCAGAACCCCGGCGAGACCGCGTGGACGCCGTGGGAGCTCGTCGACTCGTTCGCCGACAGCGCGCGGGACGACACGCACTTCTCGATCGACCTCGTCGCGGGCGAGATCGAGCTCGGGCCGGCGATCCGCCAGCCCGACGGAAGCTGGAGGCCGTACGGCGCCGTTCCGAGGGCGGGTGCGCTGCTGCGCATCACCCGCTACCGGTACGGCGGCGGTCGCAGCGGCAACGTCGCGCCGCACCGGCTGACGAGCCTCAAGAGCTCGATCCCCGGCGTCGCCTCGGTGATCAATCCGCGGGCCGCCATGGAGGGGGTCGACGCCGAGACGCTCATGGCCGCCCGCCAGCGCGCGGCCATCGAGATCCGCTCGCGCTCGCGCGCGGTGACCGCCGAGGACTTCGAGTTCTTCGCCGGCGAGGCGTCGCAGCGCGTCGCGCGGGCGCGCTGCCTGCCTCCGCGCAACGGCGGCCCGGTCGCCCTGCACCTGCTGCCGCGCGTCGAGCCGGCCGACCGGCGACTGGAGGCCGAGGAGCTCACCCCGGACGACGAGCTGTTCGGCAGGGTCGCCGAGGAGCTCGACAAGGTGCGCACGATCGGCACGACGGTGCAGCTGCTCCCGCCCAAGCTGCGCTGCGTCAGCGTCGTCGTGCACCTGCAGGCCGCCACGACCGCGAACGCGAGCCGCGTCGAGGAGGACGTCCTGCACGCGCTCTACACGTACGTCAACCCGCTCGTCGGCGGCTCGCCGCACGGGCCCGGGGACGGCTGGCCGTTCGGACGGCCACTGAACCAGGGTGAGCTCTTCGGCGTCGTGCACGCCGTCGAGGGCGTCGAGTACGTGAAGATCCTGCGCGTCTACGAGACCGACCTCGCGACGGGCGCTCGGCAGTCCCAGCCCGCGGGCTCGCAGGTCGAGCTGGATCCGGACGAGCTGCTCGTGTCCGGCACGCACATCGTCAAGGCCACCCGAGCGGGCGCTCCGGCATGAGCGACGGCAACGCTCACCCGACGTTCACGGGACCGGGATTCGGCACGCTGGCGCTGCCCGGCGCGCCGGGCGCAGGGCTCCCGGCACCGCGGGTCGTATCGCAGCGCGGGACGCTGCGGCGGGCGATGCCGTCGATCTACGCCGACCCCGACGGCGACCCATCCGCGCATCTCGACCCGACGGGCAACCGCGACCCGTTCGCGATCCGCTTCGTGGGCGCGCTCGAGCGGGTCCTGGACCCGATCGGGGCGATGCTCGACATGCTGCCCGAGCACTTCTCGACCGACCACGCCACCCGGCCGATGCTCGACATGATGGCGGCCTGGCTCGGCGTCGACGTCGACGTCCACGAGCTGCACGAACAGCCGGGCAACGGCCGCGAGGCGCCCGACGACGGCCGTGCGGCGGAGCGCGTCTCGGACGCGCTCGAAACCCGCCGCAAGACCGTGCGCATGGCGGCCGAGCTCGCCAGGACGCGCGGGACCGCGGCCGGGCTGATGCTCGCGCTCGAGCTGACGTTTCCCGACCTGAGCTTTCGCATCGAGGACGGCGGCGGCGTGCGCTGGCCCGGCGACGGCGTGACCGCGCGGATCGACCCGCCGCGCTTCGTCGTCTACGTCCAGGACAGGGTCTCGCTCGACCGGCAGGTCGCGATCGCGCAGTGCATCGATCGCCACAAGCCGGTGCAGGCGACGTATCGGCTGAAGGTCAAGAAGGCATCGGACTGAGCGGGGCGCCATGAGGATCTGCGACAACTGCGAGCACGAGAACCCCAGCGGCATCGACTTCTGCGAGAAGTGCGGCCACTACCTGCGGTGGGAGCCGACGAACTACCAGATGCCGGCGGCCACGCGCGACAATCGCGCCAAGCAGACGCCGGCGCCGAGGCGGCCCTCCGCAGACGAGGCCGCCCGCTCGACGACGATCCGTCCCGCCACGCCTGCGGCGCGCGGGCGATCGGCGGCGCCCGAGCCAGGACCGACGCCGCAGCCCCCGACTGCACGCCCGCACGACGGCAGTCCGCGGCCGTCGGCGGGAATCACGCTGCGCCTGCCCGACGACGAGCCGAGCGCCGGCGCCGGCACGCTCGGGATCGCCGTCGTGGCGGGCGAGCGCGCGCGCGTCGTCGCGCTCGTGCGCAACCAGGACACGATCGTCGACAGTTACAGGCTCGTCGTCCATGGCCTGCCGCGCGAGTGGTACACGATCGTGCCGGACACGGTCTACCTCGTGCCGTTCGGCTCCGCCGGCGCCTACGAGCAGGAGGTGGAGATCCACTTCCACCCGCCGCGCACCGCCGAGGCGCAGGCGCGGCGCTGGGAGCTGCGCGTGGGCGCCGGCTCGCGCGCCCACGAGCGAGAGGTCGCCGCGGCGCCGATGACGCTCGGCATCCGCCCGTACGACGACTACGAAATCAGCGTGCGTCCCGAGCGCGTGTCGGGACGGTGGCGCGCGAAGTACGGCGTCACGATCACCAACAACGCCAACGCCGTCGTCCTGCTCGCGCTCGACGCGCACGATGCCGACGGCGAGTGCGACTTCAGGTTCGAGCGCGACACCGTCGAGCTCCAGGCCGACGAGACGCGCACGGTCGGCCTGCGATGCCACCCGCCGCACCAGATCTGGCTCGGCCGCCCGCTCGAGCGCCGCTTCGAGATCGTGTGCGCGAGCGGCGAGGAGGGCGAGAAGCTCCTGCAGGCCAAGCGGGCCGGCGAGCGGGGCGGCCTGTCGGCGCTGGGCGCCAAGGCGCCGAAGCTCGCGGGCGCCGCCGGCGTGCCGAAGATCGCCATGCCGGACGTGTCGATCGGGCCGGGGGGCAAGCTCGACGTGCGCGCACCGCAGCCGCAGGGCGTCAACCTGCGCCGCCCGACGCTCGGCCTGCGGGCGCTGCGGATCCCCGACCGCCAGCCGGCGGCGCAGGCGCCGAGCGCACCGCTGCTGCCGGCGCAGGCGATCTTCCGCCAGAAGGCGTGGCTGCCGTGGTGGCTGGCGATCGTCCTGCCGCTGCTCCTGCTGCTCGCCCTGATGCTGCTGCTCCTGCTGCCCAAGAGCGTCGAGGTTCCCGACCTCGTCGGCGCCAAGACGGCGTTCGACGCCGAGAAGCAGCTCGTCGCGGCCGAGCTCGTGCTCGGCGACCGGCAGGAGCGGCCGTCGAGCAAGGCCAAGCCGGGCACCGTCATCGACCAGTCGCCCGCCGCCGGCGAAGCGGCGAAGAAGGGCTCACCGGTCTCGATCGAGGTCGCGGTGTCCAAGAACGACACGGTCGTGCCGAAGCTCGCCGGAAGGACTCTGCTGCAGGCCGACAAGGCCCTGCGCCGCCGGAAGCTGACGAAGGGCGCGCTGTCCGTGCAGCCGACCGATCCGAAGCTCGAGATCGCGAGCACGATCCCGCCCGCGGGCGAGACGGTCAAGCAGGGCACGCCGATCGACATCTTCTTCGTCGTGGCGAAGGCGCCCGGCGACGAGCCCGGCGGGGGCGGCGGCGCGGGCGCGGGCGCGGGCGGCGGCGCGGGCGCCAAGGACGTCGCGGTCCCGGAGATCGATCCGCCCGAGCAGCGCGGCTACGGCGACGTGCTCGCGAAGGCCGGGCTCGTGCCCGGCGAGCCCGAGCGCCGCATCTCCGACAAGCCGCGGGGCACCGTCATCGCGACCGACCCCGCCGTCGGCACGAAGGTCGCCAAGGGCGCGACGGTGAAGATGATCGTCTCGGCCGGGTTCCCGCGCGTCGCCTATGACGACGACAAGAACGTCCTGCTCGCCAGCGGCGCGACCGGCCAGCGGATCCCGCCCGCGATCGCCAAGACCACCGCGCGGGAGAAGGACCCGACGTGGTCGGCCGACGGCGGGAGCGTCGTCTACACCGCCGACGAGCGGCTCATGAGCGCCGACATGATCCGGCGCGACCGCGCGCCGAGCGCGCTGCGCCCGGCCGACGAGAAGTACGCCGACCCGTCGTTCGCGCCGATCGCGACGCGCTCGGTGCTCGCGGTCGTGCGCGTCAACGCCGACGGCGACCGGGACCTCTGCGTCGGGCGCGTGAAGGTCGACACGTTCACGCCGCAGTGCATCGCCGACAAGCGCTTCAGCGTCGGGTTCGCGCACTGGTCGCCGAACGGCAAGCAGATCCTCGTCCCGGCGCTGCAGCCCGACGGCCGCTTCGGCATCGTCCAGTACACGTCCGAGCGCCCGTTCGCCGCGCTCAAGGGCGACTGGAGCGGCGGCGGGTTCGTCACCGCCCCAGGCGAGGGCAAGGGCGTGTTGGACGCGGCGATCTCGCCCGACGGCAAGCGCCTTGCGGCGATCTCGAACATCGACACGGCTGCGCCGCAGCTCTACCTCACGACGCCGGACGACATCCGCCTGCGCAAGACCCCGGCGCTGCCGTTCGCGGCCTGCAAGGTGCAGTGGATCGACAGCGAGAAGCTCGCGCTCGTCAAGCTCGGCAACCAGTGCCAGTCCGACGACGGCGGCGAGCTCGTCCGGATCGACGTCGACGACCTGACGAAGGCGACCCCGCTCGCGACGCCGGGCGACAACCCGGCGTTCCAGCCGCTCGCCGCGGCCGGGTGATCGCATGCTCTGCACGAGCTGTCGACGGCAGGTGGAGCGGGCCACGGTGTGCGCGACGTGCGGCACGCCGGCGCCCGGGGCGATCGCGCCGCTCGAGCTCGTGCTCGCCGACGGCACGCGCGTGCCGCTCGTCGCCGAGCTCACGATCGGCCGCACGCGCGGCAGCACGCTGTGGCTGGAGGACCCGAGCGTGTCACGCAACCACGCGCGCATCGACGCCGGCCACGACGCGGAGCCGCTGCTCGTGGACGCCGGCTCGAGCTACGGGACGTTCGTCGACGACGTCCGCGTCACCGCGCCCGTCCGCCTGCGCGACGGTGCGCAGATCCGCATCGGCAATCACCGCATCGCGGTCGAGGCGCGGCGGCGCGCCGACGAGGCCGGGCGCACGGTCGTCGTGCCGGTCGGCGCGAGCCTCATGCTGCCGGCGGCGGGGGAGGCGAGCCTGCGGCCCGCGCAGACAGCCGACGGACGGCCGCCCCGCCTGCGCTCGGGCTACGCGCTCAAGCGCCTCGACGCCTCCGAGGGCGAGCGTCGCTGGGTCGTGCGCGACCTGCGCGACGAGAGCTTCCTGCGCATCTCCGACAGCGACGCCCAGCTGCTGTGGCTGCTCGACGGCACGCGCTCGCTCGCGGACCTCGTCGCCGAGGCCGAGCGAGCATTCGGGCCGCTGGGAGCCGTGCGTCTCGCACGGCTGCTCGCCGACCTCGGCGAGCGTGGCATGCTCGCCGGCGTGCAGAGCGGCTCGCGCGACGGCGCCGCGCCCGACACGTGGTGGCGAGCGCTGCTGAAGCCGCGCGAGCACGCCTTCGGCTTCGCCGGTCCCCTGATCGACCGCATCTACCGCGGCGCCGGCTGGATCCTGTTCACGCGCCCGGCGCTCGTCGCGATCGCGGCGCTGGCGATCGTCGGGCTGGGCGTCTGGATCGCGCTCGTCGCCGGGCGCTACGGCACGCCGTTCGTCGTCGCCGACCGGCTCGTCGTCGGCGGCCTCGTCTTCCTCGCCGGGCGCGGGCTGCTCGTCGGACTGCACGAGCTCGCGCACGGGCTCGCGCTGGCGTCCGTCGGGCGCCACGTGCAGCGGGCCGGCCTCAAGGCGATCTTCGTCTTCCCCTACGCCTTCGTCGACACCTCGGAGGCCTGGTTCGAGTCCCGCCGCCGGCGCCTGGCGGTCAGCGGCGCCGGCCCGCTGTCGGACCTCGCGCTCGCCGGCGCGTTCTCGATCGCCTGCCTGCTACTCGCGCGCGGCGCGATCCGCGACATCCTGTTCCAGGTCGCGTTCGCGGGCTACGTGGCCGCGTTCTTCAACCTCAACCCGTTCCTCGAGCGCGACGGCTATCACATCCTCGTCGACCGGCTCGGCATCCCGCGGCTGCGCGCGCGGGCGCGCGAGGAGCTGCGCCGGCGCCTGTCGGGCGAGGGCGCGCAGGACCGCGACCCCGCGCTCGTGCGCTACGCGGTCGCGGGGCTCGGCTGGTCGTTCGCCGCGGCCGCGATCGCCGCCGTCTTCTCGTTGCGCTTCCAGCCGTTCATGACCCACTACGCGTCGGAGACGGTCGTGTGGGTCGTGCTCGGCACGCTGTGGGCGGCGCTCCTCGTGCCCGTCCTGCTCGTCCTCGGCCCGCCGCTGCTCAGCCGCCGCGGCGGCCCGCGCGTGCGGCCGTCGGAGGGATGACGGGTGGCGGCCCCGGACGCCGACGCCGCCGCTCGCCTGATCGAGCGCCTCCTCACCGATCGCGCCTTCCGCGCCGACTTCCGCCACGACCCGGCGGCGGCATGCCGCGCGGCCGGTCTTGACGAGCTCGCCGAGGAGATGGCGTTCGGCTCCGGCAACGCGCTGCAGACGCTCGAGACGCGCGAGTCGCGCTCGAGCCTCGCCGGCGTGATGATGGCCGCCGCGCTCGAGGGGATCGGCGTGGCCGGCTTCGCGCAGCACGTCGTGCCGGCGGCCGCTGCCGCGCCGAGCGCCGTGCGCGACGTCCTCAGCCGGGTGAACCTCCCCAGGGTCGATGCGCCGCTGCAGGACGTGCGCGGCGCGCTCGCGCAGACCCCGCAGGCGCAGGCCGCGGCGCCGGGGATCGCAGACGGCACGGCGGCCGCGGATGGCGCCGCGCCGGCGGCGGTCGCGGCGGCTGCGCCGGCCGCGCCGCCGGCACCCGCAGCCGGCGCGGCGGGCGGCGATGCGGCGGCTGGGACCGCCGGCGGCGCCGCTGGGCCCGCCGCTGCGGCGGCCGCCGGTGCCGACCCCGCTCCAGCGCCCGCCGCTGCGGCAGCCGCCGGTGCGGACCCCGCGCCAGCGCCCGCCGGCGCGGCGGCCGACGGCGCGAACGGCCCCGCCGCCAGCCGGCCCCCGGTCGCGCCCGCAGCCGCGACGGCCGAGGACATCCGCTACGAGGAGGCCCCAGCGGACGAGGTCGCCCCGCCGGGCGCCGCGGTCGACGCCGCCCCAGCGCCGAACGCCGTCGACGCCGCCCCGGCGGGGGCACCGATCGATCCGGCGCAGTTCGGAGCCGAGGGATCGGGCGGCGCTCCGGACGCCGCGGCGCTCGCGCTGCTGGAGAACAAGAACGTCGTGCTCGACGGCGACGGCGTCGCCGACGTCAGGGCCGGGCGGATCGACCCGCGCGTCGTGGCCGTGCTGACGAAGATCTCCGAGAAGCACAAGGTCACCGTCAGCTGCATGTGCAGCGACCACCCGAGGCTGACGACCGGCGGCTCGGTCAGCAACCACCACTTCGGCCGCGGGGTCGACATCGCGGCGATCGACGGCACGCCGGTCAACGCCGACAACGCGATCGCGCACGAGGTCGCGAGCGAGCTGGCGTCGCTGGATCCGAGCTATCGCCCGACCGAGATCGGCACGCCGTGGGCATTTCAGGACCAGCCGCCGTACTTCAGCGACGCCGGCCACACCGACCACATCCACGTCGCCTTCGATCAGGCGATCGAGCGGTCGTGGACGCCGGGCGCCGCGCAGCACGTCGCCGCGGCGACGCCGCCCGCCGCGAGCGCGGACGCGGCCGGCGCCCGCGCCGTCGCCGACCAGCTCGTGGGCATCGAAGCGCACCCTGGCGCCGGCGCGAAGGCGGTGGCGGCGCTCGCGGAGGCGATGAAGTACAAGGGCACGGCCTACCGCTGGGGCGGGTCGAGCCCGGAGACGGGCTTTGACTGCTCGGGGCTCGTCCAGTGGGCATACGCGCAGCAGGGCATTCAGATCCCACGAGTCACCCAGGAGCAGATCCTCGCGGGGAACGGTACCGCCGTCGATCGCAAGAACCTCGTGCCGGGCGATCTCGTCTTCTTCCAGGCCGCCGGCGACGTCCATCACGTCGGCATCTCGATGGGCGGCGACAGGTTCCTGCACGCCTCGCACACCGGCGACGTCGTCAAGGAGAGCTCGCTCGACGAGCCCTACTACGCCCAGCAGTTCGCGGGCGGGCGGCGGTTCGACCAGACTCCGACGACCAGCCCCGCCGCGGCGCCGGCACCGGCCGCGGTCGACGCGGCCCGGGCGGCGCTCGACCGCGACGCCGCCGCGGCGCGCAACCCGGACACGCTCGTCTTCCAGGCGCTGTCCAAGCAGGAGGCGAGCTTCGAGTCCTCGACGATGCGGTTCCTGCCCGCCGTCCAGGCCGAGGCGGCGCCCGGCGTCGCGAGCGCGGCGCCGCCCGTGCTCGCCGACCCCGGCCAGCTCGCGGACTTGACCGGCACGATCGAGTATCCGGGGAACGACGCCACGAAGCAGCAGCTCGCCGCATGGCTCGCGGCTTACGCGCAGAAGGCGGGGCTGCCGCCGGAGCTGCCGGTCATGGCGGCGCTCGTCGAGTCGGGCGTCGCGAACCTCGCCGGGGGCGACGCCGACTCCGTCGGCTTCTTCCAGATGCGCGTCGGGATCTGGAACACCGGCGAGTACGCCGGGTACCCCGACCGGCCCGAGCTGCAGGTGAAGTGGTTCATCGACCACGCGCTCGCCGTCAAGCAGGCACGGCTCGCCGCCGGCGAAGCCGACTTCGGCAAGGACCCGGCGCAGTGGGGCAGCTGGATCGCCGACGTCGAGCGTCCCCTGGAGTCGCTGCGCGGCCGCTATCAGGAGCGACTGGCGCAGGCGCAGGCGCTGCTGAGCACGCGCGCATGAGCGCCCGAGACGCGCTGCGCCGGCCTGCGCCGAGCCGCCCGTTTATGTGCCCGTTCGCCTCTTGTCGGCAAGCAGCCACCAGCCGTAGCCTCGGCTCTGGAACGTGTCAACGTCGTGACGCCGGAAGCGAGGTCAGCGGTGCAGAAGCGGCTCAGCAGTGATCGCCCGGCGGGCAGCCGGCGGGCCGGACGCACCGGGGCCGCCCTGGCGCTCTTCGCGCTCGCTCTCAGCGGCTGCATGTCCTTGAAGGAGAACAAGATCGTTCAGACGACGCCTGGCAAGGTCACGATCCGAACGGTCCTCTGCGCGAGCAACTACGCGAAGGTCTCGGGCCTGCCCGACTGCAACAAGGACAGCGTCTTCGAGATCCACAACAACACCGCCGACGCCACGGCCGCCAAGGACGGGCAGCTGCTCGTCGGCTTCCGCGTCGCGCTCGGCGCCAACGGCCCGGACAGCTTCCAGAGCAAGGACGGCGTCGCGGTCTTCACGAAGAGCCCGACGTACACCGGCGAGCTGCGGCGGCTCCTCCCGCCGGCCGCCGGTCAGCAGTGGATCGGCTACATCTCGAACTTCGGACACTACGACCCCGCCGGGCTGCGCATCCTCGAGCTGGAGCCCGACTTCACGCTTCCCGCGGCGGGCTCCTCCGCGCCGTTGCAGTGGCGGACCGTCGTCGGCTTCCGGGAGGGCAACCCGGCCGCGCCGAACCCGAACGCTGCGGTGAGCTGCAGCGACGACCTCGTGAACGTCAACCCCTGCTTGGAGTCGCCACCGTTGGACCGGGCGCGGGTAGACCTGACGCAACCCGTCAGCGACTTCGCCGTGCTCGGCGGCGCGACGACGACCGCGTTCGCGGGCACCACCGCGGTCCTGCCGTTCAAGCTGCGCTACTCGGACGGCGCCAAGCTCGGGCGCAGGTCCTTCTCCCTCAGCGCGAGGACCCAGTTGCCGCAGTTGAGCGCCAAGACAGCCCCGACGCTGTCCCTGGACTCCGACGCCACCTCCGACACGACGGTGCAGGTGCAGTTGCCCGCGGGCGCCCCTGCCGGGCGGTTCGCGGTCGCCCTCACGGCCGCGATCGGCTCGCCGCCGGTCGAGCGCGCGGCTGCCGGCACGATCGAGGTCGTGGCCGTGCCGCAGGTCGGATCGAAGCCGCCGCTGCCCGCCTCCGGCAACGTCGACTTCGGCTTCGTCACCCCGCGCTCGGGTGCTGGTCGGAAGGTCACGCGCATGGCGGTCACGGGCGTGCCCGCCGGCGGAACGGTCCGCGTCACGTGTCGGGGAGGCGGCTGCGCCTTCAAGACCAAGGCCATCAAGGGACGCCGCACGGTGAACCTCGCCAAGACGTTCCGCAGCCGCACGCTGCGGCCGCGCACGGTCGTCAGGCTCGCGATCACGGGCCCGAACCGGATCGCCAAGGAGTTCACGTTCACGATCCGCTCTGGGCCGCGGAAGGTCCTCGTGGCGAGCCGCTGCAGGCCGCCGGCAGCGAAGACCGCGTTGCGGTGCGCCCCGAGCGGCTCGTGATCTGACCACGCCTGAGGAGCTGCGCGCGCTCGCTCACGGGCGGCGGCCGGCGGGCACCGTCACGGCCTGAAGGACGGCACCGGGCTCGTCGACTGGACGCACGTGCAGCGCACCTGCCACGAGCGCGTCTGCGCCGAGCGCGCGGCTAACGCCGCACGCGACTACTTCGACGCGCGCCGACCGCCTTTCAGCCGGGCAGCGGCGCTGACTGCGCGACGCCGGCCTGCGTCCAGGTCACGCCGGAACGCGTGAGGCGCAGCCCGTCGACGGAGCCCATTGCGAGTGTCGCAAAGACGCCCGACGGGCCGAAGCCGCGCAGCGCCATGGTGCCCGTCGCGAGGTCCGTGACCTCGACCGCGCCGGCGCCGGTCGCGGCCATCGCGACCTCGCGGTAGTCGGTCCCCGCCGGACAGTGCTGCTCGGTGAAGCCGAGCGCGCAGTCGTAGCGGGTGCGGCTCAGCCGCGTCGCACGCCGCGCGTCGAAACGCGTGAGCACGCGGCGCGCGCTGCCATACTGGTCGCCGTAGCGCTCCTCGTAGAGCACCCATCTCCCCGCCGTGCCAACGACGGCGGCACGGTAGCGCGCGAGCCCGTCGTTCCAGGGTGAGGGTCCCGCACCCGTCCGCGCGGCAACAGGCAGGCGCTGATGTCGCCAACCTCGCGAGTGGCGCGCACGACGAGGACAAGCGCGCGACTCGGTGCGAGGTCCTTCTGGCCCGCGCGGAGCTTCTGACACGAGGACGCGCGGTAGGGGAGCTTCTTCGCGACGGTGGCGGGCGGCGCGCAGACGGCAACGGCTGCGCACACGGCGAGAGCGGCGGCGACGCGCATGTCGCAAAAGAACGACGCGCGCCGCCGATGGTTGCGGGATTTCTGGCGGCTGCCGGCCGGGCACAATGACGATCGCGCTCGTCGTGGTGGATTCGCTCCGAGAGCCAGCGCCGGGGCGATTAAAGCTCCGACATCCTCTGCTCGCGCGACCCTTGATCAGCATGGGGTCTCCCCCATCCGGTAGTCGCCGTGGGAGTCATCGCTGGTCGCGCAACCGTCGTGCGCGCCGTCAACCCGCGCTGCCACCCTCCTCCTGCTGCGCAGCAGGAGGCTGCGGCTTGGTCCGTCCGGGCCGCTTGCCCGCCGGTGGGGCGGCTCCTCCGGGGAGCGGCTGCCGCTGCGCCGGCTGCTGTGCCGAGGGCGCCGCCGGGTTGCCGCGCGGCGGCGACGGAGTCGGCGCAAGCGGCGATCGCGGCGCGTCCGGCGTCTGCGGAGGCGGACCGGTGTACCCGACGCCGCGCAGCGCGGCGACGGTGCCGGCGAGCCTCGCTCGCCTCGTCGTCACCGCCTGGCGCGCGCGGTGCAGTTCGGTTGCGTCGTTGCGCATCGCAGCGCGTGCGACCCGCATGTAGACGACGGCGAACCGCTTGAACGTCGCCGCGAGCCTCGCGTTCAGGCCGAGGTCGAGCGGGTTCAGGTCGGCGCCGGGCTTCGCGAGCGCGGCGACGGCGCGGCGGTACAGCCCCGCGGCTCTGCGCAGCGCCGCCGCCCGCTCGGGGGCGGTGGCGGCGCCGCCGACGCTCGTGTCGACCGCGTTGACGCCGGTGTTGAGCGTCTGGACCGTCTTCTCCAGGCGCGCGGAGTAGTCCTCGCCGAGGCCGACCGGCCGCGCCTTGGCAGAGGTCACGCGAAGCGTCTCGGCGATGGCGTCGCACCCCGACGCTGCGGGGCCGGCGGCCGCGGATCTGCCGCAGACGACGGTTGCGACGCCCTCGCTGGTCAGCACGGCATACACCCGCAGGCGTCCCTCGACGCCGCGCGCACGCAGCCCGTCGTAGCGGTAGGCCCGCGTCTCGGCGAGCGTGACCGACTCGGGTTGCCCCGGCGCGCCTCGCAACGCCGACCGCAGCCTCGGCGGCAGCAGTGTCGGGTCGGCTCTGCCCGGGGTGTGCTCGGCGACGACGTACGCGCCGCCGGGCCCCGTGGCCGCAAGCGCGTCCGGCGAGTTCGTCCCCGGGACGTCGGAGGCGGCGCGCTTGCGCCAGGAGGTCGGCACGCTCAGCGCGAGGCCGTCGCCACGCAATGCGAGACCCTGCGACGCCGTCCCCGGGTCGTCGCTCGAGCCGCCGCCGCCGAGGACGACGGCGGCGACGACGGCGATCGTCACGACGGTCGTGCCGGCGCCGGTCAGGGCGATGCGCCGGCGGCCGAAGACCTCCGGCGGCGTCGCGGGACGCGTGGGAATCGCCGGAGGCTCGGGCACGCTGTCGGGCATCACGGTCGGCGCTCCAACCGCGAACTGCAGGGGATCGCTCGCCGTCGCCCATGCGGGCTTGGCGGCAGGCTCGCTCGCGGTTGACCACGCCGGCCGGGCCACAGGCTCGCTGGGCGTCGCCCATGCGGGCTGGACAGCAGGCTCGGGCGTCGGCGGCGCGAGAGCCGGTGTCGGTGACGGAGGCGGCGTCGCGGGCTCCGCCCTGCCGAACGTGACGAAGCCGGGCGTGGTGTCGGCCGGGGTCGGTGGCGGCTGCGCGGGCGTGGGGGCGGGCTTGGCCGGCGTCGGTGCCGACGTGACCGGGCTCGGCGCGGGTGCGGGCGGGGTCGGCGTGGACGCGACCGGAACCGGCACAGCCGGCGGGACCGACCGGGCCGGCGCGACCTGCGGGACCGGCGCGACCGGCGGGACCGGCAGGGCCGGCGCGGCCGGCAGGGCCGGCGGGGCCGGAGGGGCCGGGGAGGCGCCTGCGACGTCCGGCCGCGCGGCGCCCCAGGCGAAGCTCTCGAACTCGCTCGAGCGGGCGCCGGCGACCGGCGCGTCCGCCGGCGGCGCGGACACCGGCCCGGATGCCGCCTGCTGCGGGATCGGCGTCCCGGTCGCGGTCGACGTGAACGGCGCGGGCGTCAGCGGGGCGGCGACGGGCTGCTCGGCGCTGCCCAGCAGGCGCGCCTCGCGGCGCCAGCGCGATCCCAGCAACCGCAGCACGACGCCTTCGAGCTCGTCCCAGGCCTGCTCGGCGGTCGGCGTCCGCTGAGCGGGGTCCTTGACCAGCAGGCGGTCGATCCACTCCGACAGCGCCGGGTCCACCGCCGGGTTGACGGTGTGCGCAGCGGGAATGTCCTCGTAGACGTGACGCATGATGATTGCCACGGGCGTCTCGGTACCGTCGAACGGCACGTGTCCGACGAGCATCTCGTAGGCCATGACACCGATCGAGTACAGGTCGGTGTAGGGACCGAGGTCGTGCGCCATCGCCTGCTCGGGCGCCATGTAGGTGGGCGTCCCCACGGTCATGCCGTCCCTCGTGAGCAGCGGAGCCGTGTTCGTCGTGCTCGCCTTGGCGATGCCGAAGTCCGCGACCTTGACCTGGCCCTGATCGGTGACGAGCAGGTTCTCGGGCTTGAGGTCGCGATGCACGATCCCGAAGCGCTCGGCATGGTCCAGCGCGGCCAGCACGCCCTCGAGCACGCCGGCGGTCTGCGCGAGCGTCAGCGAGCCGACCCATGGCCGCAGCGAGCCGCGCCGCAGGTACTCCATCGCGATGTACGGCGTGCCCTCGTGCTCGAAGTACTCATGCACCGTGACGATGTTCGGATGGCTCATCCGTCCGGCCATGCGCGCCTCGCGCAGGAACCGCTCGGTCATCGCCGGATCGTCCGGCGACTGGAACATCCGCAGCTCCTTCAGCGCGACCTGTCGATCGAGGTCGGTCTGGCGCGCGAGATACACGACCGCCATCCCGCCGTGGCCGATCGGGTCGAGCAGCTCGTAGCGTCCGACGATCTTCAACCGGCTGGTCATGAGGTCGGCTCGGCGGGCAGCGGGGGCATGACGAGCGCTCAGATGAGGCCGTCGCGCACCGCGTGCGCCACCGCTTGGGAACGGCTGCGCACGTTGAGCTTCGTCACCACGTCGTGTAGGACGTTCTTCACGGTGCGCTCGCTGTAGCACAGCTGCTCGGCGACCTCACGGGTCGGGTGGCCCTCGGCGATCAGGGCGAGCACGCGCTGCTCGCGATCGGTCAGGCGTGGCAGCGGGAACCGCGTCAGCGCAGCGTCGGGCTCGACCGCGCTCCCGCGGAACATCGCGCCGAACAGGTCGGGCGCGACGATCGCCGCGCCGCCCTCGGCGGCCTGGATCGCGGCCTGCAGCAGGTCCTGCGTGAGCGTGTCCTTGCGCAGGTATCCGACGGCCCCGGCCTCGACCGCGGTGACCACGGACTCCTCGTCGCAGGCCGACGTGCAGGCGATGACGCGCAGGTCCGCGCCGACGGCGTCCAGGAATGCAGACCCGCCGGGGATCGACGGATCGACGATCACGACGTCGGCCTCCAGCAGCGCCGAGTGGCCGTGGGCGCCCGTCACGCCGTCGGCCTCGTCGACGCACTCGACGCGCTCGAGGAGCTCGAGCGACGCCACGAGCCCCCGGCGGTAGATCGGATGTGAGTCGACGACGAAGACCTTCAAGGCCCCCACCTCCAGTCCGTCACGACGGACCCTGTAGGCCAAACATTTGAGGCGAAAGCTCTAAGGCGACGCCCACTTCGAAAGTAATGGCTCACGACAGACGAGATCGTGCTATGGGACACACATCGACGACCGCCGGTCGTGACTTCCGGGCCGCCCGCGCGTCGCTCGGCTGCGAGGATGCGCGCGTGCTGACGATCGCCGAGGCCCGCGACCAGTGGTCGCCGGAGGGGGTCTACCTCAACACCGCAAGCTACGGGCTGCCGCCGCGCGACGGCTTCGACGCGCTCCAGCGGGCGCTCGCCGACTGGCGCGGCGGGCGCACGAGCTGGGAGCACTGGGGCGAGAGCACCGAGGGCGCGCGCGCGGCGTTCGCGGCGATGGTCAACGTCGCGCCGCAGCGCGTGGCGATCGGCGCGACGGTGTCGGGCTTCGTCGGGCTCGCCGCGGCGTGCCTGCCGGCGGGCGCGCGCGTGATCGTGCCCGACGTCGAGTTCACGTCGACGCTGTTTCCGTTCCTCGTGCAGGAGGCGCGCGGCGTCGACGTCAGGACGGTCGCGGCGTCGCAGCTCGCCGACGCGATCGACGCGCGCACGGACGTCGTCGCCTTCAGCGCGGTGCAGATGAGCACGGGCGAGATCGCCGACGTCGACGCGATCGTCGCCGCGGCCGCCGATCACGGCGCGCTGACGCTGCTCGACGCGACGCAGGCCTGCGGCTGGCTGCCCGTCGACGCGACGCGCTTCGACGCCGTCGTCTGCAGCGCCTACAAGTGGCTCATGTCGCCGCGCGGCACGACGTTCATGACCGTCGGCGACGGCTGGCTGGAGCGGATCGTGCCCCACGGCGCGGGCTGGTACGCGGGCGCCGACGTGCACGACAGCTACTTCGGCCCGCCGCTGCGCTTGGCAGACGACGCCCGCCGGCTGGACACGTCGCCGGCGTGGTTCTCGTGGGTCGGCACGCAGCCCGCGCTCGAGCTGCTCAACCGAATCGGCGTCGACGCCGTATACGCCCACGATGTCGCACTCGCCAACCGCTTTCGCGCCGGCTTGCGGATGGAGCCCTCGGACAGCGCGATCGTGTCGGTCGACCTGCCCGGCGGGGCGGAGCGCCTGCAGCGCGCCGGGATCGTCGCGGCGCTGCGCGGCGGTCGCCTGCGCGCGTCGTGGCACGTCTACAACACCGACGCCGACGTCGATGCGGCGCTCGACGCACTGTCTAACTGACGCGCACCGTCACGAACGGCGTCCGCGCCAGGACGCACATTCATGATTCCGTCACAGGTGAAGGGGTACGCTGAGGCGCGAATGGCGACCGTGCAAGCCATGACCTTCGCGGACGCGCTGCACGACGTGCGTGGGCAGACGCTCGCCCTCGTCGCGCCGTTCTCGCACGCCGAGCTCGAGCGCGTGCAGCACCCGCTGATGAGCCCGCTGGTCTGGGACCTCGGCCACATCGCCGCATACGAGGACCTGTGGCTGGTGCACCGCCACGGCGGCGAGCCGCTGCTGCGCGGCGACCTCGCGCATCTCTACGACGCCTTCGAGACGCCGCGCGCCACGCGCGGCGAGATCCCCTTCCTGCGCGGCGACGACGTCTTCGCGTACATCGCCGCGGTGCGCGAGCGCACCCTCGAGGTGCTCGACCGCGCGGGTCCTGGCGACGGCACGCTGTTCGAGATGGTCGTGCGCCACGAGGCCCAGCACAACGAGACGATGCGCCAGACGCTGTTTCTCGGCGGCCTGCCGGGCGGGCGCCCGGGCCCGTTCCAGTCCGAGTCGCCGCGCGACGACGGCTGGATCGACGTGCCCGCGGGGCCGTTTCAGCTCGGCGCGCCTGCCGGCGGCTTCGCGTTCGACAACGAGCGCCCGCGCCACGTCGTCGAGCTGGCCGCCTTCGGCATCGCGCGGCGGCCGGTGACCAACGCCACGTGGATGCACTTCGTCGAGGGCGGCGGCTACGAGCGGCGCGAGTGGTGGTCGGACGAGGGCTGGTCGTGGAAGGAGGAGTACGACATCACGCACCCCGAGGGCTGGACGGCAGACGGGCCGCGCGACGACGACGAGCCCGTCCTGCACGTCTCCTGGTTCGAGGCCGATGCCTTGGCTCGCTCGCACGGTGCGCGACTGCCCACCGAGGCGGAGTGGGAAAGGGCGGCGACCTGGACTCGGGATCCGCTGCAGGACGTCGGCCACGCATGGGAGTGGACCGGCTCGCACTTCGACGGCTACCCGGGCTTCGTCGCGCACCCCTACCGCGAGTACTCCGAGGTCTTCTTCGGCGACCGCTTCCGCATCCTGCGCGGCGCCTCGTGGGCGACGGGCGACCGACTGCGCTGCGCCACCTTTCGCAACTGGGACCTCCCACTGCGCCGGCAGATCTTCGCCGGCGTCCGACTCGCAAAGGACGTGACGTGATGGAGCCGACCCTTCAGGGGACCGTCGCAGTGCGCTCATACCTCGGCCCCGGCGACGAGCGCACGCTCGCCGACGACGTCCTCGACGGGCTCACCCGACCGCTGAAGGAGCTGCCGCCCAAGCACTTCTACGACGCCCGCGGCTCGGAGCTCTTCGACGCGATCTGCGAGCTGCCCGAGTACTACCAGACGCGCACCGAGCGCCTGATCCTCGAGCGCAGCGCCGAGCACGTCGTCGAGCGCAGCGGCGCCGTCGAGCTCGTCGAGCTCGGCTCGGGCTCGGCGTCCAAGACGCGCGTCCTGCTCGACGCGATGGCCGCCGCCGGACGCCTGGAGCGCTACGTGCCCGTCGACGTCAGCGCGACTACCGTGCACGCGGCCGCCGAGGCGCTCGTGCGGGAGTACCCGGGCATGTCGGTGCACGGCGTCGTCGGCGACTTCGAGCGCCACCTCACGCACCTGCCCGAGCCGGTAGGCCCGCGCCTGGTCGCCTTCCTCGGCGGCACGCTGGGCAACTTCCCGCCCGGCAGCCGGCGGCGCTTCCTGCGCGGGCTGCGCAACGTGCTCGGTCCCGACGGCTACCTGCTGCTCGGAACCGACCTCGTCAAGGACCCGCGCATCATCGAGGCCGCCTACGACGACAGCGCCGGCGTCACCGCGCAGTTCAACCTCAACGTCCTGCACGTGCTCAATCGCGAGCTCGACGCGAACTTCGACGTCGACGCCTTCGAGCACGTCGCGTTCTTCGACCGCCAGCGCGAGTGGATCGAGATGCGCCTGCGCGCGACCGACGTCCAGCACGTGCACATCGGCGCGCTCGACCTCGACATCGACTTCGCCGCGCGCGAGGAGCTGCGCACGGAGATCAGCGCGAAGTTCACGCCCGAGCGCCTCGACGGCGACCTGACGGCGGCCGGCCTGGATCTCGTCGAGCTCTACACCGACCCCGACGACCTGTTCGCGGTGTCGCTGTCGCGCGCGGCCTGAGCGCGCGCGGCTGACCGCGCGCGGCTGAGCACACCCGCGCGGCCTGAGCGCGCGCCTGAGCGCGCGCGGCCTGAGCGCGCGCGGCCTGAGCGCGCGTCAGCCGACGACCTCCGCCGTCCAGCCGTCGAACGCGCACGGCCCCTCGGCGGCGCCCGCCGCGACCATCCACTCGACCCACGCGTCGACGGTCTCCAGCGTGATCGCCGTCGGCTGCGTCGCGCCGATGACGAGCCACTCGGGGTGCTCGAAGAAGCCCTTGCGCCGCCGGCGCGTCTGCAGCTCGTAGTCGGTCTGCTCGCGCAGGAACTCCTCCAGGCGCTGCGCCTCCTCCTCGCCGGGGGCGAGGTAGATGAACCCCAGGCGCATCTGCGTCTCGTCGGTCACGCCGAGCTCGCGCAGCTGCTCGAGGATCGCCGGGTTGGCGCGCAGCTGCAGCTCGAGCAGCTGCTCGTACCACTCGCGCTGCTCGCTCATCGCCAGGACGGTAGCGCGGAGCTCAGCGCTGCTCGATCTCGTACTTCGTGCGCCGCCGTCCGGGGTTGGTCTGCTTGACGACGAGCACCACGAGCTTGCGAAACAGCACGAGGCAGCCGTCGGACAGCGTCACCTGCGAGTCCAGCTCGCCCGCCTGCTCGCCGTCGACGAGCAGCACGAGGTCGCCGCGTTCGTAGGCGTCGAGCGCGATCTTCGTCATGACGTCGGCGTCGACGGGCCGGCCCTCGCGCTTGCGACCCTGCCAGCCGTTGAGCTCAGACGTCACCGACGGGGCCGCGGTGACGAGGCCCCAGAACTGACGGCCGCGATCGAGCTCGGCGTTGTGGCGGCTCGTCTCCTGCTCGACGCGGCGGACGACGAGCTCGCGCACGGTCGGCGTCTCGTCGAGCACCTCCAGCTTCAGCTCGCCGAGCCACTCGCCGTCGCCCATCTCGTCGCGGCACTGCACCGTCAATTGCGCCATGTCGTCAGAAGCTCCTTGTCGCCTGCGTGCGATAGATGTTCGCGGGTTCCTACGTGCGGCGCGTCGCCGCGGGACAACGATCGCGCCGTGCGGCTCGGCGCCGCGCGCCGGCCGCGGGCGCCGCGGGCCGATTAGGGTTGTGCCCCATGCGAATCGCAGGCGCAGGCGCGCTCGTCGTCGGCGGCGCCTCCGGGCTCGGCGAGGCGACGGCGCGCGCGCTGCACGAGCGCGGCGCGCACGTCGTCGTGGCCGACCTCGACGCCGCCCGCGGCGAGGCGCTGGCGGCGTCGCTCGGCGAGCGCGCGCGCTTCGTCGCGGCCGACGTCACCGACGCGACGCAGCTGCGGGGCGCCGTCGAGGCGGCCGCGTCGGCGGCCGGCGGCCTGCGGATCAGCGTCTGCTGCGCGGGCATCGGGCACGCCGAGCGGCTCTTGCGCAGCCGCGGCCCGCACGGACTGGAGTCCTTCGAGCGCGTGCTGCGCGTGAACGTCGTCGGCACCTTCAACGCGCTGCGCCTCGCGAGCGCGGCGATGCTGTCCAACGCGCCCGAGGGCGATGACGGCGAGCGCGGCGTGTGCGTCAACACCGCGTCGATCGCGGCGTTCGACGGGCAGGTCGGCCAGGTCGCCTACGCGGCGTCCAAGGGCGCGGTCGCAGCGATGACGCTGCCCGCCGCGCGCGAGCTCGCCGGCTCGGGGATCCGCGTCTGCACGATCGCGCCGGGGCTGTTCGACACCCCGCTGCTGGCGGCGCTGCCGGCCGAGGCACGCGCGCAGCTCGCCGCGTCGATGCCGTTCCCCCAGCGCCTCGGCCGCCCGCAGGAGTTCGCGCGGCTGGCATGCGAGATCGTCGCCAACGCGATGCTCAACGGCGAGGTCGTGCGCCTGGACGGCGCGCTGCGGATGGGCCCGCGCTGATCAGCAACCGGCGCGGCAGAACACTTCGATGCCGGCGACGCTCGGGTAGTCCGCGTCGGCCTTCAGCGCGAGGTTCAGCGTGCCGTCGTTGACCGAGATGTCGTTCAGCGCGAGGATGTACGCGCGGTTCTGGCCGCCGGTCGCGGCGAAGATGTCGAAGTTGTCGCGCACCAGCGCGCCCTCGGCGGAGATGTCCTGCACGCGCCTGCCGGCGGTCGAGTTGCCCGC